>JAYRNS010000812.1:0-1640 GCA_041912075.1 Anaerolineae bacterium | reverse complement strand
TCTCCCTTGCTCAAACAACTCAACCAGCGGCCGTTCCAGAAGCTGCCCGGCACCCGTGCCAGCGCCTTCACGGCGCTCGACGCTCCGGCGCTGTTGCCGCTACCGGCGCAGCGCTATGAGTTGGCACAGTTCAAGACGATCAAGGTGCACATCGACTACCACGTAGAGGTTGAGGGGCATCGCTACAGCGTCCCGCATAGCCTGGTCGGCCAAATGCTGGAGGCACGCATCACGCGCAGCACGGTGGAACTACTGCAGCGCGGCCAGCGGGTCGCCAGCCATGTCCGCTCGGATCGACGCGGCGCCTTCACTACCGTAACCGAACACATGCCGGCGGCGCACCGTGCCCACCTGGAGTGGACCCCGCAACGGCTGATCCACTGGGGCAACGACATCGGGCTCGCCACCGGCGCGGTGGTGACGAAGTTGCTCGAACAATACAAGCATCCCGAACACGGCTACCGCGCCTGTCTCGGCCTGCTGTCGCTGGCCAGGCGTTATGGCAAGGGCAGGCTGGAGGCCGCCTGCATCGTGGCACTGCAACTGCGTGCCTGCCAGTACCGGCACGTGCGCGACATCCTGGCCAATAACCGCGATCGCGCGGCGCCCGCGCAGTCTACCGACTGGGCCAGTCCAGCGCACGCCAATGTGCGTGGCCCGAGCTATTACCAATGAGGGCCGAACGATGATGATGCACACCACCCTGGCACAACTGCGCGGCCTGAAGCTCGATGGCCTGGCCGGCGCATTGCAGGAGCAGCTTACCCAGCCGGCCATGGCCGCCATGAGCTTCGAGGAGCGACTGGCACTGCTGGTTGACCGTGAGATCCACCATCGCGACGCCCGCCGGCAAGCGCGTTTGCTGAAGCAGGCGAAACTGAAATACCCGCAGGCCGCAATCGAGGACCTGGACAGCCGGCCCGCACGCGGCATCGACCGCAAGACCGTGATGAGCCTGGCGCTGGGCAACTGGGTCGAATCGGGTCGCTGCATCCTGATCAGCGGCCCGACCGGTGCCGGTAAATCATGGCTGGCCTGCGCGCTGGCCCAATATGCCTGCCGTCGCGGTTACTCGGCACACTATCAGCGCGTGCCGCGCCTGTCGGAGGAGCTGGCGATCCGGCACGGCAGTGGCAGCTTCGGCAAATGGCTGATGCAACTGGCCAGGGTCAACGTCCTGTTGCTGGATGATTGGGGAATGGGCGCACTGGATGCTTCGACGCGTGCCGACCTGCTGGAGATCATTGATGATCGCGCGGCACAGCGCGCCACCATCATTACCAGCCAGTTGCCCGTCGAGCACTGGCATGCCTGGATCGGCGACGCAACCATTGCCGACGCCATTCTGGACCGCATCATGCAGCAGCACCATCGCATCACGCTGACGGGTGACTCGCTGCGCCAGTCACGGCCAAACATGAGAAAGGAGGAGCAGGAAAGCAATCCATCGTGACCGATCAGGTTACAATTTAAGCGCGCAACACCTGCCGCTGCGCGGCGGTCACGATGCGCCGAAACAGCCGGTCACGTTCGCCGAAATCCGCAGAACGGCACACAGGAGTTGAGGCCCCCGCATCTGTGGCATTTCCAGCTGTTCAGGAATCAGCGCCACGGCGGCTTTGGGGGAAGGTAATGATGGA
>JAYRNS010000811.1:0-4034 GCA_041912075.1 Anaerolineae bacterium | reverse complement strand
TAGGTATGGGTCAGATAGTCACTGGCCAGAATGTCTGACATCGTGGCGAAGGTCTGTTCGTCGTCGTCGGCCACGAGTAAGGCCCGGCTGCGCCAGTCACCACTCGGCGCAGCCTGCTCGTAGCGCACAATCTTGTCGACCATGGCCTTCACCTGGTCCACGTTTTGCGCTGGCAGCCGGCCGATCGCCATCGATGGCCGGTAGTCCTCTGGGTCGCTGCCAAAACGGACGAACCAGTTATCGCTGGCCGTCTCGCCGACGTAGGTCGTGTCCAGCAGGAAGGTCGGAACCAGATCCTTGAACTTGCCGTGTAGATGATCGCGGTAGTCATAGCTGGCGTCACCCACCAGCAGGACAAACCGCGGTGCCGGTGCCGGCCAGTTGCGGTAGGCTTCGTACAGGAAATCCTTGATACCCTGTGGCTCTGGCCGCCCGTTGCTGTAGGCATCGAAGACCTGCTCGGTGGTCACCACAACCACGCGCAGACCTTCGGCCTGCCGTTTTTCCACCAACGGTTTGAGCGCATCGACAAAATCGGGGTGGGTGACGATGATGTAATCACCACCCTCAGTCAGGTTGTGCAGGTCGGGACCTTGCCAGGGCGTTACGCTGGCCGCGCGCTGCATGGCACCCGGCGTCGCCGCAACGTAGCGACGGACACCGGTCGCGTCGTCGCGGAAACGTACGGTATAACCGCTGTCTGCTTTTTCGGTGGCGTAACCGGTCAGTTGTGTGGGTGTGGCAGGATCGGTTACGTCCCACACCTGGACGTCATCGCTGGCAAAGCCACGCGCGCCCATGTCCTGCTGGCCGACCGGCGCCACCCAGGCGGCCTGATCGGCCTGCGCAGCTACAGCCTGCGTATAATCCAGCTGCACCGCTTCCAACGCAACGGTATCGATGACCGCTCCCGTGTCACCGGGCAGGCTGATTACGACCTGGTTGTCACCTTCTTTGACCAGCCCCTTGGGCAGAGACACAGCAATTTGCTGCAGACCGCGCCCGTTCCACGATTCGTCGTAGACGGGTTGGTCGTTGAAGCGAACGATGGCGTGATGGTCGGGATCTTCGTTGGTTTCAGTGATCGTCCACAGCGTGATGTGCAGCGTATGTGAGATATCGACCATGTTGCGTACGGGCAGTGTCACTGTCAGGGCGCTTGGCGCATTCAGCTGCGCCCACAGCCAGTGGTCGCCGGCGGCCGGCAGCTTGGGCAGGTAGAGATTGTCCTCTGCCAGGCGGATGCTGGCCGTGGTGGTAAATGACGGTGCCGCCGACGCTGCCTCTACGGCACGGCTGGCCAGCGGTGCCGCGGGGGTGAAAGCCGCCTGGGCGCCTTTTTCAGGTGCTCGCCGGCGCAGCCAGTAGTAATCATAGTCGGCGTACTGGTCGGTGTGGGTTTCGCCGTAGAAATACAGCGCACGATCCTGCCCGCTGCCAGTGACCGCAAACGGAACCGCTTCGCTGCGATGCATCAGCGACAAGTGCGCGGCGTCGAATTCAGCGGCCGACATGCCCTTGAACTGGTCGAGCGGCAGCCGATAGATCCCGTCCTGGTCGACACGAATCTTGTATACGTCACTGCTCGTGACGTCCTCGGGTGGTTGATTACAGGCAGTGAGCATGACACCCAGCAGGGCGAATGCCACCAGCAGGGGCCAGGCCAGCCGTTGCCAACGGTTAGTGTACCAGGTATTCAATATGCGTTGCGACATGGGTACCATCCTATGGCTCTGTCAGGTTAGAATGTGCACCGATCGCGCCGGTGTACGGGCGTAGAACGGCGATTAAATCCAACCTGGCAGAGCACCTCATTAGCGTCGATCATCAGTGTGGTCATCGGTATTGGGCTGGCGGCGCCAAAGGACAAAACCCACCACGGCCAGCAGGCCAGCGCCGAAAATGGCACCCCCACCCAGACACAACAGCAGACCCGTGGCAGCCGTCGTGCGCGTGGCACCGCTCGCTTCCGGGGTGGCGGTTGCCTGGGCCTGGGTACGCGGCGGCAGACGCGTGGGGGTATCGCTGGGCGGCGGCCCCGGTACCGTGGCGGTGGCTTCGATCACCGGCGGCGTGGTCACCTCGGGGGTGTTGACCACGGTGACGACCGCGGTGGCGGTGAGGTCCGGTGAAGCGATGGGGGGTGGTGTACCAACCGGTACCGTGGGTGTGCCAAAAGGCGCCAGGGTGGGGGTAAAGAACGGCGTAATGGTCGCCCCGGGTGGCGGTGTGTTGGTTACAATACCCGGTATCGGGGTGGGCGTGTTCGTCACAAAGAAGGTGGCGAAGGGTGTCGGTGTGAAAGTCGGTGGTACCGTAAACGTGGGTGTGGCGGTCGCCGCCGTCACGGTGGTGGCGGTGGGTGTGGGGGTAGCCGTCGCCCCAGGTACCGTGGTCGCTGTGGGTGTGGGGGTGGGCGTTGCTGTGGCGCCCGTGACGACCGTGGGGGTCGGTGTGGGTGTGGGCGTCACCCCAAAAAGAACCGGCTGTCCACCGTTGGCGTAGAAGAACTGTTCTGACCCGGTGGTCTCCAGGACTTTCAGCATGTAATAATACGAGACACCCTGCACCAGGTTGTCCGTGTCGCTGAAGTTGTAAGTGAAACCACCCACCCCACCACCACCTTGCGGGGCCGTCTGGTAGACCTGGCTGCCCGGTTGGGCGGGTGAGAGGGGTGACTGGCCGCGGTATACGATGAAGAGTGCCAGGTCAACTTCCGATTCAGTCACCCACTGGACATTGACCGGATTACCACCGTTGTAGACTGCGGTGAAAGATGAGATGACGACAGCTGACGGAACGTCCGCTGCCGCGGCCAGCGGCGTCAACACCAGCGCCACCAACGCACAAGCCACCATGACATGGCCAGCCGCTGCTCGGACACCCGTCATCAGGTTAGGGTATGATGAGTGCATGAATTGGTTGTATACCTCACGTCCAGATCGATGTCGGGCGAACCGCCGGGGTTCGCTCACTACCTTCGGCTCAGAGTCTATCCGAAAACCTGCAAAATCCCCAGCACCATGTGGCTCGCCGGCAGGTTTTCGGATAGACTCTTAATGGAAACGGGCCAGCAGATAGGCCAGTAGACGACCGGGGGCGGTCAAGATAGCTTGCGCCCAAGGCGCTACCGCCGTCGGGCGCGTGCCAAACAGACGGCGCCTCGCGGCCATACCCCGCACCAGCAGGGCCGCTTCCCAGCGCGAGACGGTGCCAAGGGTCTTGTTGAGATATGGCCAGTAACCACGGGCCAGGTCGATGCGGCGGCCGTTTGGTTTGTAGACCGTCACCACCTGACCGACGAGCTGGCTCGCGTCCCACGGGCGGTCGCGCCAGGGTGAACGATCGCCGCGCGTATGGAGATACCAGGTATCTGCCACGTGATGCGGCTGCGCGAGCAGCCGGTGGGTATAGAATTGGCCGCTGTCGTCGAACAGCAGAATGTCACCGACCTGCAGACGCGCCACGGAGACAGCCTGCAGCTCGACCTGGTCACCCAGATCGATGAGCGGCGACATACAGGCGCCAATGACATCGAAGCGCAGGTGGCCTTCTTGGGCCAGGTGCTCGCGCAACAGGTCAACCGCCACGCTGCGCACGTGCGCGTCATCGATCGGCATGGTCAACGCTCGGAATAGGGCAAAAATGCCTGCAGCCGCAGACCGATGCGCAGGGCCGGATCGCCGAATATCATAAAGGTGTGGATCAGGTCAGGACTGTGGCCCTCGGTATACAGTTTCACTTTGGCCGCTTCCGTGGCCACCGCCAACGTGCGCATCCGCTTCAACGAAACGCTGGTGCTGAGCGGCCTCACCGAGCGCGAAGTCCAGGAGAACGAAACGGGCGTGCCGCTGCTCAAGGACGTACCGCTGCTGCAGTATCTGTTCAAGAACGAGACGACGCTGAACTACTCGCACTCGATTATGGTGCTGCTGACTCCGCGCCTGGCCAATGCGACCGAACCGGGTGGACGCCCCGTGTCGACCGAGCGCGCCTCGCCGGAAGTGCAGGAATCGCGCGCGAAGGCGGCGAAG
>JAYRNS010000810.1:0-2796 GCA_041912075.1 Anaerolineae bacterium | reverse complement strand
AGGATGATCCTGCACCTCTCTCACCGCTTTCGTCGGGCAATGGCGCCCGGGGGGGCACAGGTTGTGCGGTCGAGGGACGTTGGGGTTTCCAAGAGCACGGGTCTTGGAAACCCTTTTATTTTGTCCTGCGGAGCGTTTGACCCCGGTGCTATCTCACGTTATAATCTGCCAGCAATTTCTCACAGCACATGGGAGTGGCAATTTTATGCACAAACGTGACCGCCTGGCGGCTGCCATCGCCGGCGCCGTGGTCGACCGGCCGCCGGTGGCCTTGTGGCGCCATTTTGCCGGCGACGATCAGCGCGCGGCCGACCTGGCCGCGGCTCACATCCGCTGGCAACAAACCTACGATTTCGATTTTCTCAAAGTGACACCAGCCAGCAGTTATGCGGTAGACGACTACGGGGTGCTGACTGCCTGGATGGGCAACGAAGAAGGGACACGTGACATCCTCCGGCACCCGGTGGCGGAGGCCGCCGCCCTGGCCCAGCTGCCTGCCCTCGACGTGACAACCGGTGGGTACGGCGTCGCGCGCACGGCGTTGCACCTGATTGCCGATGCCGTCGGGGACGACGTCACGGTGCTGCAGACCGTGTTTAGCCCGCTGGCCCAACTCAAGAAGCTGCTTGGCCCAGGCTTTTTCCCGGCCCTGCGCCAGCAGCCTGACGCGGTGCACGCGGGGCTGCGCCAGCTCACCGCCAACACGGTGGCCCACATCGACTCGCTGACCACCACCGGTGTGCGCGGCGTTTTTTATGCCGTGCAGCACGCGACAGCGCATTTGATGGCGCCGGCAGAATATGCGACGTTTGGACGACCGTACGACCTGGAGATTTTCAGGAGTGTCCCTGCGGGCTGGTTGAAGCTGCTTCATCTGCACGGGCAGGATGTCTTCTTCGAAGCGTTCGTCGATTATCCCATCGACATCATCAACTGGCACGACCGTGAGACAGCCCCGACACTGGCCGGCGGGCAGCGCCTGTTTGCTGGCGCCGTGGCTGGGGGCATTCGCCAGATCGAAACCCTGCTGCGCGGCACACCCGCCCAGGTGCAGGATGAGGCGCTGGATGCCTGGCACCAGACCGGCGGGCGGCGGTTTATCTTGGGGACGGGCTGCGTGAGCATGATCACCACGCCCGAAGCCAACCTGCGTGCGGTGCGCGCGGCGGTGGAAACGATGCGGGTCTGAGCCGATGCACTTCGTCTACCGCTACTGCCCACGCTGCGCCCAAGCGCTGGAAATCACGCTGTTGTTTGGGCGCCAACGGGCGCACTGCACGGCCTGTGGTTTTATCCAGTTCCAGAACCCCAAGGTCGCAGTGGCGGTGCGGCTGACCGACGGTGCGCGCGTGGCGTTGGTACAGCGCGCCGTCATCCCGCAGATCGGTTTTTGGTCGCTGCCGGCTGGTTTTATGGATTTCGACGAACAGCCACCGGCGGCGGCGCTGCGCGAATTGTACGAAGAAACCGGCGTACATGGTGAAGTCACCAAGCTGCTTGGCATTTTTCCGATGCCGCAGGGCGGCGGCATCGTGATTACCTATGCGGCTGCCCTGGTCGGTGATGGCACGATCGTCGCCGGGGATGACGTCAGCGATGCACGCTGGTTCACGCCCGCCACCTTGCCCGACAACCTGGCATTCGAAAGCACGCGCACAGTTCTAACCCATTGGGCCGGCAGCCTGAACCTGGACCAACTCGCGGCCAGCTGAAAGACAGCTCCACATGCGTATCGCCTATTTTGACTGTTTTGCCGGCATCAGCGGCGACATGACCCTCGGTGCCCTGCTGGATGCAGGTCTGCCGCAGACCGCATTGGAAGGGATGCTGCGGCAGCTGCCGCTTACTAGCTGGGAATTGACCGTCGAGCGGGTCATCAAACAAGGGCTGGCTGCAACCAGCGTGCAGGTCCACGTGGCCGCAGCTGGCCAACCCCACCGTCACCTGGCCGACATCATACAGATTCTGGACGGCAGCAACCTGCCAGCGGTCGTACGCGACCGGGCGACAGCCGTGTTCAAGCGTCTGGCAGACGCCGAAGCGGCGGTACATGGCACGTCGCCCGATGAGGTACACTTTCATGAAGTCGGCGCGGTCGATAGTATCATCGATGTCGTGGGTGCGGTCGCCGGTCTGCACTGGTTGGGTATCGAATCAGTACAGGCATCGCCGCTGCCTCTCGGTCATGGGTTCGTGCGTGCCGCCCACGGGCTGCTGCCGGTGCCAGCGCCGGCCGTCATGCAGCTGCTGGCCCAGCGTGGCATACCCGTGCGCGACCTGGACGCGGCCGGCGAACTCGTGACACCCACCGGTGCGGCGCTGCTGGCCGCACTGGCCGGCGAGTTCGGCCATTACCCCGACATGGTCGTGCGCGCCGTAGGTCTGGGTGCCGGCCAGCGTGACATGCCGTTTCCGAACGTACTACGCGTCGTGATCGGGGATGCTGACCCGAAACCCAACTCCGCCACCCGTCACACCTACGACGTCGAACAACTGTTGGTGGTGGAAACCAACCTCGACGACATGAACCCCGAAATCATCGCCTTCGTCAGTCAACGCCTGCTGGCAAGCGGTGCGCTGGACGTGTGGCACACGCCCATTGTCATGAAAAAGGGGCGTCCTGCAACCCTGCTCAGCGTTCTATGCCGGCCAGTTGACGGTCCAAGGCTGACCGAGGTGATCCTGTCAGAAACCACCAGCCTGGGTGTGCGCCAGCGTTTGGTGGATCGGGTAGCGCTCCCGCGGCGCATCGATGAGGTCACAACCCACTGGGGGCCGGTTCGTGTCAAGGTGGGT
>JAYRNS010000809.1:0-3905 GCA_041912075.1 Anaerolineae bacterium | reverse complement strand
CCCGCAAACGCCGGGCGCAGCGCGGCAGCCAGGTCTTCGAACTCATTGGTTGGGATCATGGTCATGGCCTAGCTGGAGCCTGGCGCTCAAGCCGGGTGCTCAAGCACCCGGCTTAAAGCTCAAGTCGGCTGAAAGCCGACTGGGTTTGTCAAACCGGAGAACGAATTCGTCGCTCCAGCCCGCTTCAGCGGCCTTCAGCTGTGAGCCTGGCGCTTGAGCGCCAGGTGGTAGCCGGTCAGGTTCGCCGGCACGATTCGATTGTAGCACGTTTCATACCACCGGACCAGAACGTGCGGTTCAACCCATTGTTCGGGTATAATGAAAAACGGCACACTTGGGGCTCGTAAGAGAATAACTTCCGGCAAAATAGCCCAAATTTGCAGCAAATCACGGGAAGTTATCCTTTTACGAGCCCTTAAGGTGGCGCGATCGCCAAACATATCTATACCGGGAGGAAACCTGTGTCACACAAACAACGACTGTTCCCATGGCTGGCTGTTCTCTTCCTGCTCATCGCACTGACCTCCTCGAGCCTGGCGGCGCCGGCTGACCCGCCCCAGGTCTTGGTGCGCATCTGGCTGGACGCCGCAGCCGACGCGGCACGCCTGGCCGAAGCCCCGCTGACCCCCATTGCCCGCGAACCCCTGCCGCAGCCCTACGTCCTGGCCCGCAGCGAGGCGGCTGGCCTGGCCTGGCTGGCGGCGCAGGATTTCCGTGTCGAGATATTGGATCGCGATGCGCGGAGCGCACAGTACGTCATGGCCGATACTGCGGCCGGGTTCGCGACGACGTTGGTTGATGGGGTGGTGCTGTTCAGTGACCCGAGCCGCGCGCTGTGGCGGCGGCCGGCGAATGCGGTCGTTTATACCAGCCACCACGCCTGGACGTTGAACCAGATCGTGCGTCTGCAGCCGCGCAACGTGACCCTGCCACCCACGACGATTACGCCGCTGCCCATGGTGCAGGAGATCATCGACCAGGTGGACCTCGCGCGGCTGATGGTAACTGCCAATGAGTTGAGCGGGCAGACGGCTACGACAATCAACGGGCAGCCCTACACGATCACCACGCGCAACACCTACAGCGGCACGCCGGTCACACAGGCTACAAACTATATGATCGAGCGCTTGCAGCGCCTGGGACTGACCGTGACCACGCACACCTGGAACGCCGCCCGCCCACCCAACGTGATTGCCGAGAAACCGGGGCTGAACCCGGCGGCCGGCATTTACATCATCTGTGCGCACCTCGACGACATGCCCAGTTCGGGCGCTGCACCCGGCGCGGACGACAACGGCAGCGGCTCGGTGGCTGTTCTGCAAGCTGCGGAGATTCTGGCGCCGTACAACTTCGAGGCCACCTTGCGCTTTGTATTGTTCACGGGCGAGGAGCAGGGTTTGTTAGGCAGCGCCGCCTACGCCAATCTGGTGCAGAACCAGGACATCCGGGGCGTCTTGAACATGGACATGATTGCCTGGGACAACCGGGACGGGCCGGATATGGACCTGCACGGCAACAGCAGCGTGGCCGGCAGCATGGCCCTGGCGCAGATCTTTGCCGACGTCGTCAATGCCTATCAGCTCAACCTGACGCCAGCCATCTACAGCAACGGCACCACGGCCAGCGATCATGCGTCGTTTTGGAACGTGGGCATTCCGGCATTCCTGGTGATCGAAAACTACTATTCGGACACGGGGATCCCCGCTGATTTCAACGCCTATTACCACACCGCCAACGACCGCACGCAGTACTACAACCAGACCTTCCTGCGCAACATGGTCAGGGCCGCCCTGGCCACCTTTGCGCACATGACCAGCATCCGCACCACCTGCTATTGGGCTGACCTGAACTGTGACGAGGTCGTGGATGCGCTGGACCTGACGCGGGCGGCAAACCACTGGTCGACCAGCGCCGGCCAGTGGAACTACAGCCGGGTGTACGACGTGGATGACAATGGGATCGTCGACGTGGTCGACGTGCAGCGCTTTGCCGCGGCGTGGGGGTGGTCGAGTCCAGGATAAACCACGGCGGGAATCGCCATGCAACACCCTGGGATCGATGCAGATAAGGTCAATGACCACTTTATAACACAACTTGTTTGGACATGCAAGACACTTGCGGTATAATCATCCTATCAATTGCATGGGTGCTGCTATGCGTATCGCCGGCATCATTTGGTTGCCCAACGTTGTCGACAAACTGGTTGACAAGCATCACGTATACGTCCACGAAGCCGAGCAAATACTTACCGGTCGCGCGCGGTTCCGACGGGTACAACGCGGCAAAGTGCGCGGCGAGGACGTATATGCTGCAACAGGACAAACGACATCAGGTCGTTACCTGATTGTCTACTTTATCTACAAATCGGGTCATAACGCCCTCGTGATCAGTGCCCGGGACATGGACGCTAAAGAGCGAAAACAATATGAGCGAAAATAACAGAATCGATCCGCTACCTGAAGATTTCGAGACCATCGATGCGGCTGCGGACTTTTGGGATAACCATAGTCTGTCCGATTATTGGGATCTGACGGAAGAAGTTACATTTGACGTAGATCTGCAACGTACCGTCGTCCTGGTGCCGCTCGAAAGAGACCTGGCAAAGCGGTTGGCCAGTTTTGCCCACCAACAAGGGCTTTCATCTGAGACGTTGGTCAACCTATGGGTCAGTCAACGTCTGCAAAACGCCACTTGACCATCGTAGCGTGTTCAGTCTCTTCTCGTATCTGGAGTGCACTGCCTGCGCCGCACAGTTCGATGCCGACACACTGCACACGACCTGCCTCGCCTGCGGGAAGGTGCTGTTTGCCCGCTACGACCTGGCCGCGGCTGGCCGGACCCTCTCACCGGCCGTGGTGCGCCGCCGGCCGCGCGGGCTGTGGCGTTGGCACGAGCTGCTGCCGGTGCGCAACCCGGCCCACATCGTGAGCCTGGGTGAGGGCGACACACCGCTGCTGCCGGCACGCGGCCTGGGAGGCGCCTTCGGCGCTCGCTACCTCTTCATCAAAGAAGAAGGACTCAACCCCACCGGCAGCTTCAAGGCGCGTGGCATGGCTGTCGCCGTGTCACGTGCGCACGAGCTGGGGGTGCACACGGTGGCGGCACCCTCGGCCGGCAATGCGGCCGCCGCGCTCGCGGCCTACGGCACCCGCGCCGGGATGGACGTTCACGTGTATGTGCCGGCCGATACCCCAGCCGTCATGGTGCGTGAGGCGATCGTCAGCGGTGCGCACGTGACCTTGGTGGACGGGCGGATCGACGAGGCTGGCCGGCAGCTGCGCGCGGCCGCGGCCGGCCGCGACTGGTTCGACATGTCAACCCTCAAAGAGCCCTACCGCGTCGAAGGCAAAAAGACATTGGGTTTCGAGCTGGCCGAGCAGTGCGGCTGGCACCTGCCCGATGCCATCATCTACCCCACCGGCGGCGGGACCGGGCTGGTGGGGATGTGGAAGGCGTTTGCCGAGCTGGAAGCCCTCGGCTGGATCGACGCTGCCCGCCCCAAGATGATTACCGTGCAGGCTGCCGGCTGTGCCCCCATCGTGCGGGCCTTTCACACCGGTGCGCGCTACGCCGACCCCTGGCCCGATGCGCACACCCTCGCCGCCGGTCTGCGCGTGCCGGCGGCCATCGGTGACTACCTGATCCTCGACGCCATCCGCGCCAGCGGCGGCACTGCCATCGCGGTTGACGACCTGGAAATTGTCGCCGCCTTGCTTGAGATTGCGCGGCAGGAAGGTCTCTTTCCCGCCCCCGAAGGCGCCGCCACGCTTGCTGCTTACAAAAAACTTCTCGCGGCCGGCTTCCTGGATCCGGCCGACCGGGTGGTGCTGTTCAACACGGCGGCTGGCAACAAGACATCCGACCTGGTCGACACCGCCGGGCGACTGTAAGTCGCGGCAACACAT
>JAYRNS010000808.1:0-2629 GCA_041912075.1 Anaerolineae bacterium | reverse complement strand
GTACTGGCCGAAGTGCTTCCGGGCGACAAGGCGGCCCAGGTCAAAGCACTGCAAGACCAGAACCGGGTAGTGGGTATGGTTGGCGACGGGATCAACGACGCGCCGGCCCTGGCACAGGCTGACGTCGGCATTGCCATCGGCACCGGCACCGACGTAGCCATGGAGGCCGCTGGGGTGACCCTGATGAGCGGCGATTTGCGCGGGGTGCCGCGGGCGATCGCCCTCAGCCGGGCAACCATGCGCACGATCAGGCAGAATCTGTTCTGGGCCTTCATCTACAACATCATCCTGATTCCAGTGGCAGCCGGGGTGTTCTACCCGGCGTTTGGGATTCGCCTGCACCCGGTGCTGGCGGCGGGCGCGATGGCCTTTAGCAGTGTATTCGTCGTCACGAATTCCTTGCGCCTGCGCCGGTTCGACCTGCACCACGCATCATATCGTTGACATCTTACAGGGACTTTGTTATAATACCCGTGCTCTTGCAGACCTATTCCATGGATCCACCCGCCATGACCCAGAAAGGTGAATCAACATGGCCGAAACGACGGCAATTCCACGTGTCCCCATCGATACCAGGCCAGCCAATAAGAAGTGGAAGTTCATCGTAGGCGGTCTGGTCATCGTCGCTGTGATCGGATACCTGATCGTGTCCTCGGTCGGCAGCGCTGGTGCCTATTACAAAGAAGTCCACGAGGTCACCAGCCAGCAGACAGCCCTGACCGGTTCGAAGCTGCGTGTCAGCGGGCTTGTGGATACCCAGTCGATCCAGTGGGACGCCCAGAATTTCGACCTGTCCTTCACGATCATGGATCAGAACAATACGGGCGAAAAGCTGCGCATTCATTTCCACGGTGTGCAGCCCGACAACATGACCCGTGAAGGTTCGATCGCCATCGTCGAAGGTCGTCTCGGTTCGAATGGTGTCTTGGAAGCCGACACGCTGCTGCTCAAGTGCCCATCGCGTTACGAAGAGGCACCCCAAGAAGTCAAGAGCATGGGCTAAGGACGGTTGGCGCACTTGAGAAAACCTGACGTCCGCGCTGCCATCCAGGGCGCGAGACCACGAGTGACCGCGGGTTCAAATCCGCGGTCTCCAGTGTGGCTCGTGCCCTTTGCGGTCTGCTTCACGTTGTGCGTGCTGTTGGTGGTCGTGCTGGCCACCGGCACCTCCGAGGCGAGTGCCTTGGCGGCTCCAGTTCCCCAAGATGCCCCGCAAGACCTGCCCGACCCGCGGCTGGGTCTGGCCATTTACAGCCAGAAGTGTGCTCCGTGTCATGGCGACAGCGGCCTGGGCAACGGTGCGCAAGCCGCTCAACTGCAGTTTCCCCCAACGCAGTTTGCCGATGCCTTGACCATGCGCGAGCTGGCACCCAGCACGATGTTCAGTGTGACCAAACTGGGGCGGATCGAGCGGTTTATGCCGCCGTTTGGTGGCAGTACGAGTGACCCTGACATTTGGAACGTGGTGGCCTATGTCTGGTCACTGCACGTCGGCGCCGAAGACCTGCGCAGCGGGGAAACGCTCTACCAGACCAACTGCGCCGCCTGTCATGGTGATGCTGGCCGCGGCGACGGACCACAAGCCACCGCTGACGTGCCAGATCTGACCAGCCTGGCACAAACGGCCACACAAAGCCAACGAGCCTGGTTTGATGCCCTGGCCGCGACGAGCGATACCACCCACGCCAGCGCCGCGGCGTTGTCCGACGAGGACCGCTGGTCCGTCCTGGAATACATGCGCACCTTTACGCTGCCCCCGATCAAGGCGCGTGAGTTCGAACCTGGTGCGGGCGTCATTTCGGGGCAGGTTGTCAATGGCACGGCGGCACAGGATTCACCCGCGGGGCTGCCGGTCGTGCTGCGCGTGTTCGACCAGTTTTCGCTGGCCAAAGAAATCACCGCGACGACCTCTCCCAGCGGGACGTTCACGTTCGCTGATCTGAGTACTGAACCGGGCTGGATTTACGTGGCTGGGCTCGAATACGCCGGGGTGCCGTACAGCACCGACATCATGACCTTGACGGCTGACCTGCCCACCCGCGATGCGTCGGTTACCGTGTTCGAAACCGGCACTGACGCCAGCGCGATTGCCGTGGAGCGCATGCATTGGTTCGTCGAGTTCGACCAGGAACAAATGCTGGTGGCGGAGCTCTATTTTTGGAGCAACGACGGCGATAAGGTCTATGTAGGGTCGCAGTCCGGCGCGGTGCTGACGTACACCTTGCCATCTGGTGTTCAGAACCTGAGTATCGATGGCGCCACGATCGGTGGTCGTTTCCAGGCCACGGCCGACGGGCTGGTGGATACCCTACCGCTGCCGCCCGGCCAGGGTTCGCGGCAGATGCTGCTGCGGTATACGATTCCCTATCAGGCAGGCGCCAGCCTCAACCTGACGCGCACGCTGCCCGTCCCGGTCCGCAATTTGAATGTGCTGGTAGCCGACGTGGGTGAGCAGCTGCAGGTGCCCGGCTTACAGGCCGACCCGCCGCGCCAGGTCGAAGGGGCGAGCTATCTGAACTACAGCGGCAGCAATCTGGTCGCGGGCCAGCCGGTGGCGCTCGACTTTAGTAATCTGCCAAAACTGGTCGACACGGCAGCTGGCGGAGCTGCACCGGCGGCAGCTACGGCC
>JAYRNS010000807.1:0-1522 GCA_041912075.1 Anaerolineae bacterium | reverse complement strand
CATCACCCCAATCCAATCCACATCCCCCAGCACCCCCAATCCCGGGCCCCGAACCCCCAATCCCGACTACCTCGCCCAAAATGCCCTCCTATCCCCACCCATGCTACAATCCCTCCCGAAAGGGACGACCACACCCATGCTCGAATACGATCGCTTTGCCCGCTTCTACGACGCCGAGTTCGCCGACTTTCAGGACGACCTGCCGCTGCTGCGCCACTACGCCGAACGTGCCGGCGGACCTCTGCTCGAGCTCGGCTGCGGGTCGGGGCGCGTGCTGGTGCCGCTGGCACAGGCCGGCTTTCAGCTGACTGGTGTCGATTCGTCCGGCGAAATGCTGGCCCGCACCCGCCGGCGCGTGGCCGCGGCCCGCGTAGGTAACCGGGTCACTTTGGTGGATCACGACATCGCCGATGTCGCGCTCGACCACACCTTTGGCATGGCCTTTATCCAGGTCAACAGCTTTATGCACTTGAACACCCCACAGCGCCAGCGCCAGGCCCTTCGCTGCTGGCATGGCCACCTGCGCCCTGGCGCCGCGCTGCTGATCGACCTGTTCAACCCGGATCTGCTGACCCTCATCGAAGCCGATGGCCGGCTGCTGGTCGACCAGCAGTGGCACGATGAGGCAACAGGCGCCACGATCGTCAAACAGCTGACGCGACGTATCGACCTCAGCACCCAGCTGCAGGAGACGATCTTCGTCTACGACGAGGTCTTTCCCGATGGCACCTCACACCGCACACTCATCCCCTTTACGCTGCGCTTTTTGTGGCGCGCCGAGGCCGAGCTGCTGCTCGAGCTGTGCGGCTACCGGCTGGAGACGGTCTACGGCGGGTACGAGATGCAACCCTACGATGCGGAGAGCCCGCGCATGATTCTGGTAGCACGGCGGGTGTGAACTGGGGGATGGGGGTTGGGGGTTGGAGGATAGGGTTGGAGGGCAGCGACGAGCCAGGGAGTGCTGATCGAAAGGACGCTGGTATGCATGCGATAAAACGATGGTATCGATGGCCGGTGCGAAGCATCGGTCCATTTGTGGCCATGGTGATGATTCTGGGGATGTCGGTGGCGTTGGCGGGGTGTAACCAGGGGCCGGGGCCGGTGGCGACGGAGCCGGCGCAGGGCGCGCCCGAGGCCACCAACCAGGTATCGATGCCAGCGGTGAGCAGCGCGGCCGGACCGGGCGCTGGCCAGGAACCCGCGCCACAGCCCGGTCTCTCACCCACCCAGGGCCAATCGGGTGTGCCGGCGGCAGGACCCGCCATCCCGGCCGGTGCCGTGCAGCCAGTCGAGATCGTGACCGCTGACGGCATCACGCTGGCCGGAACGTTCTACGCCCCAACCGCTCCAGACAGTCCTGGCCTCGTCATGCTGCACATGGCCGAACGCCAGCGCGGCGACTGGGATACACTGGCACGAACCCTGCAGTCCAAAGGTTACGCGGTGCTGACAATCGACCTGCGCGGACACGGCGGCAGCGGTGGCAGCCGCGACTGGACGAAGATGGTAGCCGATGCCGCTG
>JAYRNS010000806.1:0-8593 GCA_041912075.1 Anaerolineae bacterium | reverse complement strand
CTGCTCGTTGGGTCCGGTATCCTGATCTTCCTGTGGCTGCTGCTGACCTGGCTGGAGCGCTGGGCCAATCGCGAGGAATGAGCCTTCAGGGGTGCACGATGCGCTGGAGATTGGCCGGCGCATAATAATCGGCGGCGGGCGTCGTGCCGACGAACATGGTCAGGAAACGATCGGCCTCGGCCTGGTTGTTGCACAGGGCGGCGCGCAGTTCGCGCGTACCGCGCGTCGGGGGTGCCAGAGTCGCAAACTGGCATGCTTCTTCGAAACCGCGCAGGGCAGCGGCGTTACGCCGTTGTTCGTAGGTGGCCAGGGTTTCGTCGAGCGGCTGACGGCCGGCCAGGCCATCGACGATGGCGGCGGCCAGCAGCTCAGCATCACGAAACGCATCGCTGATACCGCTGGCCGTGGCCGGGTCGCGATGATAGCCGGCATCCCCCACCAGCGCCCAACCGGGGCCGTAGGGCCTGCGGAAGAAGTTGGGCAGGTCGGCCGACCCCATAAAACGTGTTTCGCGCTGGCCGGCGTGCACGCGCGCCGCCAGGTCTGGAATGCGGTCGATCATCGTCATAAAATGGGCCGCCAGGTCGGAGCGCACCAGGTGAAACTGGTCGATCGGCCACTGCACGGTGAGGCAGGTCAGACTGTCGTTGGTGGGAAAGGCCATGACGAGCCCGACCCGCGGCAGAAGGTACATTTCCAACCCGGTGACGGCCACATCGCTCCAATAGCTGTTGTAGCTGCACGTCAGAATGGGACGGGCGCGGTAGGTAGGAGCCTGCACAGTGCTCGCAACCAGGGAATGCAGTCCATCTGCCCCCACAACGAGGGTGGCGCGCGCACTGACCGATGCGCCGCCCCGCGGCCGGCCGATGACGCCGATGACGCGATCACCCTCGGTGAGAATCTCGCGCACGGCAAACCCGTCACGCAGCTCGGCGCCGGCAGCCACGGCGGCATCGACCAGGATCTTATCGAGAAAGATGCGCCGGGGGGCGAATTCGCCGGGGATGCCATCGAGGAACTGTGGCCGCCCGCGCAGGGGAAAATCACCGAGGTGGATCAGGATATCGCGTACGGGCGGGCAGCCGCTGGCGGCCACTGGCGGCAGCAGACCCCAGCGCTGCAAATAAACGACGCCGCGCTGGCGGATGTAGTGGCTGTTCATGATGTCGCTGGGAAACGTGGCCCGGTCGAGCAACAATACGCGGTAGCCCTTGTGTGCCAACAGCATGGCCGTTGGCGCACCGGCACAGCGTGCACCGACAATGATCACGTCGTACATGGGAGTATCCTCCGCGGTGGCCCGTTCTCGACGACGATGGAACCGAACGTCTGCTCTGCTCAGACATCAGTGTAACGTAGTTTGAAACCTGCGTCAAGCAACCTTTCGCATCATGGATCATCTCACCGGAACGGTCGAGCGCATCACCTTTCATAACGAAGAAAACGGCTACACTGTTGCCCAGCTCACGCCCGAGGGTAAGTCGTACACGGTGACCCTCATCGGCAACATGCTGGGGATCAACGTGGGTGAGCACGTCGAGGTGACCGGCCAGTGGGCATCGCACCCGCAGTATGGCCGGCAGTTTCGCGTCGAGGCGTTTCACCTCAAGCTGCCGGCGACGGCGGCCGGGATCGAAAAATACCTGGGGTCCGGTCTGGTCAAAGGGGTTGGCCCGGTGACGGCGCGGCGCATCGTGCGCCAGTTTGGGGCTGACTCGCTGCACGTCATCGACGAGCAGCCGGCGCGCCTGCATGAAGTACCGGGCGTCGGTCCGAAACGCGTCGAGCTGATCCAGGCGGCCTGGCGCGAGCAGCGGGCGATTCGTGAGGTGATGCTCTTTTTGCAGGAACATGGGATCAGCACGGCGCTGGCGGTCAAAATCTACCGCCAGTACGGCGACGAATCGGTGAACATCGTCCGCCGTGACCCCTACCGCCTGGCGCGTGACATACCTGGCATCGGGTTTATCACCGCCGACCGGATTGCGCGCAACCTCGGTCTGGCCATGGATTCGCCGGCACGCGCCGCGGCCGGTGTGACGTACGTGTTGAGCCAGCACGCCGACGACGGCCATGTTTACGTGCCTCAATCCGAGCTGGTCGACGCCACGGCTTCCCTCCTCGAGGTACCAGCCACGCTGCCGGCCAATGCGCTCGTCGAGCTTCAGCAGCAAGAAGATATCCGCGTCGAGGCGCTGGCACGGCGTTCTGGCAGCAGCATCGATCCGGCAGCAGTCGCCTATCAACCAGCAACCCCGGCACCCCCGCAAGTCCAGGAAGAACGAGCCGTCTATCTCATGCCGTTCTACTACGGCGAAGTCGGCGTTGCTGGCCGTATACGTCGTCTGCAAGAGACGCCGGTCGACCGGCTGTGGCGGTTCCAGCGTTTCGACTGGACGCATGCCTTTGGGGAAGCGCAGCACCAGACCGGCGTGGTCTTGGCACCCCCACAGCGCACGGCGGTCGAAGCCGCGCTGACCCGAAGGCTGTCAGTGCTGACCGGCGGTCCGGGCACGGGCAAAACGTCCACCGTGCAAACGATCATCCGTATCCTGGAGGCGACCGGCCACAGTTACCTGCTGGCCTCGCCCACCGGGCGCGCGGCCAAACGTTTGAGCGATGCGACCGGTCGACCGGCCAAAACAATCCACCGCCTGCTGGAGTTCAAGCCGGGTGGTGGCGTGGTGTTCCAGCGTCATGAACAGAACCCACTCGATGCCGACATGATCATCGTCGATGAGGCTTCGATGCTGGACCTGCTGCTGACCAACCATCTGCTGCGTGCCATTCCCAATGGTGCCCATCTGCTGCTGGTTGGGGATGTCGACCAGCTGCCCAGCGTCGGCGCCGGCGACGTGCTGCGCGACATCATCGAGTCGGGTACCGCCACCGTCGTGCGGCTGGAAACGATCTTCCGCCAGGCGCCGGGCAGCTACATCATCGAGAATGCGCACCGTATCAACCGCGGCCAGATGCCGGAATGGCACCCCGATCGTGCACGCGACTTTTTCCTGTTCAAAGCCGAGGATGCCGAGCGCGCCGCCGCGCTGGTGGTCGACGTGGTGACCCAGCGGATTCCCCGCCGCTTTGGGCTGACGCCGTCGGCGATCCAGGTATTGAGTCCCATGCACCGCGGACCGGCCGGTGTGGGCAACCTGAATACCCTGCTGCAAGCCGCGCTCAACCCACCCGATGTGCACAAACCGGAAAAACGCATCGGCGGTCACGTCTTTCGCCTGGGTGACCGGGTCATGCAAACGACCAACAACTACCAGAAAGACATCTTCAACGGTGACGTGGGTGACATCGTGCGTCTCAAACCGGTGGAGCAGGTGCTGACGGTGGATATGGACGGGCGTCAGGTCGATTACAGCTTTCTCGAGCTGGACGAGCTGGTGCTGGCCTATGCCATCAGCGTGCACAAGGCCCAAGGCTCCGAATATCCGGCCGTTGTGATACCACTGCTCACCCAACACTACATGATGCTGCAGCGTAACCTGCTCTACACCGCCGTGACACGCGCGCGTCAACTGGTGGTCATCGTCGGCTCACCCCGTGCCATCGCGATCGCAGTACGCAACAACCGCCTGACGGCGCGGTACACCGGGCTGGCTGATCGATTGAGCGGGGGATAGGGGTTGGGGAATGAGAAACCACGCGAACCAATAGCCAACCCCTAACCCCTGTCCCCTAACCCCCGACCCCTACCCGCGCGGGCGTTCGCGCAGTTTGACGGTGATGGTGAGTTCCTGGCTGCCGCGCACCACCTTGAGCGTGACGTCAGAGCCGACCGAATACTGCAGCAGCGCCTGGGGCAGCGGTGTCTGGTCGTCGATCGTGGCGTTACCGAGGGCCACGATCACGTCACCGGCGCGCAAACCAGCCTGGGCACTGGGGCCATTGGCGACCACTTCGCGAACGTAAGCGCCCTGGCTGACCCCGATATTGTTCTCAGAAGCAATCTGCGGGTTCATCGGCTCGAACGAGATACCGAGATACGGCCGGCGCACGGTGCCCGTGGCAATCAGTTGGCTGGTCACCACGCGCACGGTATTGCTGGGGATCGAAAAACCCAGGCCCTCGGCTGGATCGCCCATCCCGGCTGAGCCACGCACCACCGCCACGTTGATCCCAATTACTTCGCCATCCAGGTTGATGAGGGGTCCGCCTGAGTTGCCATGGTTGATCGGAGCGTCGGTCTGCAGCAGACCATCGAGCGAATCGAGCGACCGGTTGTGGCCGCTCAGCACGCCCGCGGTCACGGTGTTGCGGAAGTCGCCCAATGCGCTGCCAATCGCCGCCACCCGACTGCCAGGCAGCAGACGGCTGGAATCACCCAGTCTGGCCACTGCCGGCACGCGGCCATCGACCTTGAGCACGGCCAGATCGAATTCGGGGGCGGTGCCCACCAGGCTGGCGGACACGCGGCTGCCATCGGCATACACGACGACAAATCGCTGGCTGCCTTCGACGACGTGGTTGTTCGTCACCACGTGGCCGTCCTCGTCGATGAACACACCCGAACCCGCGCCACTTTCCGTCAGGATCGTGACCGTGGCTGGTTTGACCTGGGCCACGGCTGCTACCAGTCGATCGTCCGACGAAGCGGCCGCCTGGGGTGCGGTGTCCGAGAGGGGTGCTGCCGGCACGGCCAGGTCGTTCACCAGCCGGGCGTTGGTGAGGGTTGCCTGTGTGGGTACCGCTGGCTTGGGGGCCAACAGCGTGGCTGTTGCGGCGCCTACGGCTGCGCCGCTGACAAAAATGACAGCGACTGCGCAAAAGAGCAGCACCAGGGCCAGCCGCGTCGTGCGGCGTCGTGCTGCGTCGGTCTGATTCATCGTAACAGTACCTCCTGGCAATTCGTTGCCAACGCTGGTTGCCGTGAGGCAGCGACCAGCAGTGATTGACGGCGGTTTCGCCGCCCAATGTCCGGTCAGGGCAACTACTCATAGACGGCACCATCACCGATGATGTGCCTTGATCGGGCACTAACGGGTGATAGTACAACGCCTGGATTAAAGCCACATGAGGAAGAACTGAATCCCGCCTAATTTCTGTCCCGCTGCGGCTGCGTGGTACAATGCCCGGCGTGGACAGCACTTACCTGGTAACTACAGACGTCGCGGCGGGTGTGTGGGATCCCTTTGTCGCCAGCCACGCGCATGGCCATCTTCTGCAAACCAGTCAATGGGGTGAGCTGAAAGCGCGCTTCGGCTGGCAAATCGCGCGCGTGGCGCTGCAGGAGGGGCCCACCGTGGTGGCTGGCGCGCAGATACTGCTCCGCCGTACGCCGTGGGGGCAAAACTTTGCCTACGTCCCCAAAGGACCCGTGGTCGATTGGTCACGGTCAGACCTGGTAGTGTCACTGCTGCAGGCCATCGCCCAGGAGGCACGCCGGCAGGGTGCGTACCTCCTGCGGCTGGAGCCCGAGCTGGAGGATGAGCCAACCTGGCAGGCACGCCTGGCCGGGTATGGGCTGGGTCCCTCAGTCGAAACCGTCCAGCCGCGCAGCACCGTGCATGTCGATCTGACGGTATCGAGCGACGAAATACTGGCCCGCATGAAGCAGAAATGGCGCTACAACGTGCGCCTGGCCACACGTAAGGGGATCCAGGTGCGGCATGGAACAGGCGCTGACCTGCCGGCGATTCAACAGCTCTTGCAGCTCACCGGTGCGCGCGACGGTTTCGGGATCCACACCGCCGACTACTACCGCACGGCGTACGACCTGTTCGTGCCGGCCAACCTGGCAACCTGGCTGCTGGCCGAATACGGCGGCGAGCTCCTGGCCGCCATTGCCGTGTTTGGCCTGGGGCACCAGGCCTGGTATCTGTGGGGAGCCTCGGGCAACAGCCACCGCAACCTGATGCCCAACCACGCCCTGCAGTGGGCCGCTATCGAATGGGCCAAACAGCGCGGCTGCACCGTCTACGATCTGTGGGGCATCCCGGACGAGGTCGGTATCCGGCACAGCCAGGGCAGCGAGACCAGCGACGCCGATGATGACACAGCGCCGGCTGAAGGATTGTGGGGTGTCTGGCGGTTCAAGCAGGGTTTTGGCGGCCGCGTCGTGCGTTATGTGGGGGCCTGGGATCAGGTCTTATCACGACCGGGGTACTGGCTGCACCGCCTGGGCCGGCGGTATCAACGTCAGGGCAGCTGATCCTGAATGCGAAAGATGCCAACTCTTGGAGAGTTGGCATCTTTATTACTACCTGCACGCGAACCTTGCCAACTCTCCAAGAGTTGGCAAGGTTTTCAGGTTCGCGGTCAGCGACGCCGGCCCAGACCGCGAACCCAATGCCATTTCTGTCCGCCGCGTCTACCGCATGCGGAAGGCGGTCACGAGCGCCATGATGCCGCCGGCGATCGCAAAAACGCCCACCACGAACGGCAGCGCCAGGGCGCCGGCCAGCGGGTTGAAAGCCAGCCATAGACCGATCAGAATACTAACGACACCCAGGATACCGATCCCCCAACCACCGCCACGAAAGGCCTGGATCAGGTTGATGGTACCGATGATGACGCCCAACATACCCATGACCAACACCAGGGTGGTGGGGATGAGGACGGCGCTCCACCACGGGTGTTGGATGATGAGGATACCAGCCAATATACCGATGATACCCGAAAACAGTTTCCAACCCCAACCCGAACGATCGATGAAAATGGCCACGATCTCGAAGATACCGGTGATCAACCAGTAGATACCAATCACCTGGATGATGACCACTGTCGTTGCAGCGGGGTTGGTCAACAAGAGAATGCCGATGATGATTGCGGCAATGCCCTGGATGAGCACGAGCCACCAGGGAATCGTGCTGCGTCCCATGGCCTCAGACGTCGTCATGATTTTCCTTACCTCCATGACTAGAATTGATCAAACGTGGATGTGCCTTGGGCCTGTGGCGTCGTTCAGGTCCAGCCGTGTCCATATTAGCATAGTATATTCGGTTGCGCAAACGTGGATCCTGAATTAGCGGAAGAAGTCGATCCAGTTGATGGCAAACCTTTGCGGCTGGGTTTGTATAAAATCGGGTGGTGCGCTGAGCAGATAGGTCTTTGCCGAAAGGCCGGCCTTGTCCGTACCTCCTGGCACCGTTGTCACCTTCACCGGCATCCAGTAGGGACTCTCAGGGGTCAACGGCTGCTCGGCGCCACCCTGGATCAGCGACTGGCGCGCCTGGTTGCTGCCGTCACTGGTCACGGCCACGTCGATGGTGATCGTCCCATAGGTCAGTCTGAACTGTTCGAGACCCTTGAGGTGCAGCTGAAACACCACGGCTGTCGGATACGGACCGGACACGACGTTCACGGCAGCGCCGCCGATCCCGGTCTGGCTCGTGATATCCAGGGTGGCCGTCCCGTCGTTGATTGCGACGTCGATCTGGTCACCTGGTTTCGTCGGTGAGGCTTCGATAACGGTCGGGGAGGTTCCGCTCGGGGCGGTGGCCTTCCCCACGGTACCGGTAGGCGGCACGCACGCCAGCAGCGCGGCGATGGTGGCCATACAACCACCTACGATCAATATCCTTCTCATCGTCGTGCCTTTCGTGTCAACACTTCCTGGCATGGACCCATCCTTCGTGGATAGCCTGTGCCGCACGTGAGCGTGCAGCACCCCTCACCAGCCAGATTCCCTGCCAGAAATATGAGGCCGCCCAGCCTGATGGGGACACACCGTCACGCCGGTCAAGCCCAGGCTTCGATACGCGTCCGCTGCGTGGTGCCATCTGCGCCAGGCAATGCTAACTCCCAGCCTGGCGACCAGGCCACCGCCACTGACTGGATGACAATGTCGCTGCGGCGCGGGGTTACCGCCAGCGCCTGCTGTTCGTCGAGCAGACGCACCCAACGGTCAGTGATCGATTCGGCCTCGCGCTGAAAATCGGCTTGCAGGGCGGCGATCTCCTGTTCCAGACCGGCCACGACACGGTCCCCCTCGGCCACGTCCAGGCGCGCCTGTTCGGCCATACGTTGTTTGGCCAGCGGCACCGATGCCACCCGCATACGGCGTGCGCCAAACAACAGAATGGCCAACGATTCGCCGATACTGGCCCACGTCTCGCGGCCACGGGCGGCGGCCTCGGCCTCATCCTGCGCCAGGTTATCCTGCGCACGCTGCAGGCGGCTCTGAATGCGTGCCAGGCGCGGGCGGTATTTGATCCGCAGTTGGTCGACCTGATCGTCGCGCGCGGCCCGGGCCACCTGCTCGCAGCGAATACGGAAAGCACGCGCCTGCTCACCCGGCTGTGAGTAAAGCTTGAGCGCCGCATTGTACCAGCGCGTCACGCGCGCCGTTTGGTACAGATGGTCCGCCAGATCGTCGGTCAGGTCCTGCATGGCGCGCGCCGTGCTGATGGTCGCAGGAACTGGCACGAACAACGCACCCGGCTCCGGTGCCGGATCCACGGCCTGTGTCGGAGCCACGGCGCGCGCGTCACGCCAGCGCAGCGGTTCTGCAGACACAGGCAGCACGTAGGTCAGCTCTTGCACGTCATCGACGGCCAGCTTCCGATCGACGAAACGCACCTGTGCCTGCCCCAGCACGGCCGGCCGGTAGACCAGATCGCCGTTGCCGGCGGGCACG
>JAYRNS010000805.1:0-6124 GCA_041912075.1 Anaerolineae bacterium | reverse complement strand
CTTTACTTTTCGTATCTCCTTTAAATACCAGCTAAGTGAGTCGGAATTATGATTGGTGGGAGATTTTACTATTTGTAGCCTCTTCATTCAGTTAGACAGTTGTAAGCCAGCTTAAGATATGCTCGCAAGCAAAAAATGTCAATAGAATGAACAATTCTATAGGAAAATTGTCATTCGGGTTTGTTTTTTAGCAGGTAGCGCGTTCTGCTTGACACAGACTCCCTATCGGAGATAGAATGAAACTAGATCATCCGGCACACCGTCGGACAACAAAGGCGTGTTCTATGTTCTTGCGGACGTGGGCGCTTATTCGTAAAGAGTTCCGGCACATGTTTCGTGACCGGCGTACACTGACGACCCTGTTCTTCATCCCGGTCACCCAGCTCATCCTCCTTGGTTACGCTGCCAACACCAACGTCGAGCATCTCCGCACCGCCGTGCTCGATCTGGATCGATCGGCCCGCAGCCGCCAGCTGGTCGATGCCTACCAGGCCTCCAATTATTTCGACATCGTCTACTTCCCGGCCGATCGTACCGAGTTGGGCCGTCTGATCGACCATGGCGATGCGCATGCGGGGTTGGTGATCCCGGCGGACTTCAGCATCAAGCTGGATCGCGGCGAGCGCCCCCAGGTGGAAGCGATCATCGACGGTTCAGACCCCACGGTGGCCAACACGGCCTTTGCCTCCGTACAAAGTGTGGGGCAGGCCTTCGCCGTGGAAATCGTCCAGGAGCTGCGCGGGATCGATCCAAATGACCTGCCCGGTGTCGACGTGCGCCCCCGCGTCTGGTACAACCCGGAGATGCGCAGCGCTAACTACATGATCCCCGGTCTGGTGGCGATCATCCTGCAGATGCTCTCGATGATGACGACGGCGCTGGCCATTGTACGTGAGCGTGAGCAGGGAACCATGGAACAGCTGATCGTGACCCCCATCCGGCCGGCCGAGCTCATCATCGGTAAGGTCACGCCCTATGCCTTTATTGTCTTCATCATCACCTGCGCCGTGCTGGCGCTGGCGGTTGTCTGGTTCAAGATACCGATCCACGGCAGTGTCACGCTGCTGCTGGCGCTCAATGCCTTTGCCATGATCACCTCGCTGTCCCTGGGACTGCTGGTATCAACCATTGCCCACTCGCAGCAGGAAGCGATGCTGATGGTCTATTTCTTCTTTCTGCCGTCGATCTTTTTGGCCGGCTACATTTTTCCTCTGGAATCGATGCCACCGGCCCTGCAGACCATCAGCCAGTTCGTGCCACTGCGTTATCTGGTGGTGATCGTGCGCAGTATCGTGCTAAAGGGTGTGGGGTTGGAGATGATCCTGCGGGAGGTGTTGATTCTGGGTCTGTTTAGTTTGCTGATTCTGACGGCGGCCACCTTACGTTTTCGGCGGCGGCTGGAGTAAACGATGGCAGCCGTGATCGAAGCCCACGATCTGGGCCGGCGCTTCGGGGATATCGTGGCCGTGGAGGGACTCGACCTGTCGGTGACGGCGGGTGAGATTTTCGGTCTGGTGGGTCCGGACGGTGCCGGCAAAACGACCACCCTGCGCCTGCTGGCGACGGTGATGGTACCGACGAGCGGCCAGGCCCGGGTGGCGGGTTTCGATGTCGTTCAGCAGGCGGGGGAGATCAAGCAGCGGGTTGGTTACATGGCGCAGGACTTTCGCCTGTACGGGGATCTTAGTGTGCAGGAGAATCTCGACTTTTTTGCCGACACGTTCGCCGTGCGTGGGGAGGTACGCCGCGAGCGAATCGTGCGTCTGCTGCAGTTTGCACGTCTCACCGAGTTTCGCCAGCGGCGCGCCGCACAGCTCTCCGGTGGTATGAAGAAGAAGCTGGCCCTGGCCTGCTCGCTCATACACCGGCCAGAGATTCTGTTTCTGGACGAACCCACCACCGGCGTCGACCCGGTCGCGCGGCGCGAGTTCTGGGACATTCTGTCGGGTCTGCATATCGAAGGCGTGACGATCCTGGTGAGCACGCCTTACATGGATGAGGCCGAGCGCTGCTCGCGCGTTGGTCTGATGTACGGTGGTCACCTGATCGTCTGCGACACGCCGGCCGCCATCCGGCGCCTGGTGGCGGGTGAGGTGATCGAGCTGCGGCCGGTAGGGGCTGAGGAGGGGGTGGGTCTGCTGCGGCGGGCCGTGAACAGCCTGGCACTGCTGGCGGGAGTGTATGACGTGCAAACGCACGGTAACCTGCTGCACATCGTGGTGGACGACGCAGCACAGCGTATGCCCGAAATCGCCGCGGCCCTGCGCGCCCAGGGGATCGAACCCGCCGGTCTACGCCAGACCCAGGCGCACATGGAGGAAGCGTTTCACTATCTCATCCGCCGCGCCGGCTAACCCGACCCGCCCACACGTGCCGGCCCCCACCGCCGCACGCATCACGCATTCACGTTTCACGTTTTCACGCATTCGCGTTTTCACGTTTCACAACACCCAGGCACACATGACCACTCCATCCAACGACGCCATCGATGCGCACGAACTGACCAAACGATTTGGCGACTTTACGGCCGTAGCTGGCGTATCGTTTCGTGTGGCGCGCGGGCAGATCTTTGGTTTTTTGGGACCGAACGGTGCAGGCAAGACGACGACGATTCGGATGCTGTTGGGTGTGCTGGCGCCTACCTCGGGCCGCGCGACCGTGCTCGGTTACGATGTCGCCCGGCAGGCACACCACCTGCGCCAGCACATCGGCTACATGAGCCAGAAGTTCAGCCTGTACAACGACCTGACGGTCGTCGAGAATCTCGACTTCTATGCCGGCGTCTACGGCGTTCGCGGCGCCCAGCTTGCCCGGCGCAAGGCGGAGATTCTGGAGATGGCCGGGCTGCACGGGCGCGAGCGTGAGATCACGCGTCACCTCTCGGGCGGTTGGAAGCAGCGGCTCGCCCTGGGTGCTGCCCTCATCCACGAGCCCGAGATGCTCTTCCTGGATGAGCCCACAGCCGGCGTCGATCCGCTGTCGCGGCGCAGCTTCTGGGATCTGCTGTACGACCTGGCCGCGGCCGGCACGACCATCCTGGTGACGACGCATTACATGGATGAGGCCGAGAACTGCCAGCAGCTCGCCTTCATCCAGCAGGGACAGCTGACGGCGATCGGGACACCCGAGACGATCAAGGTCAGCGAGATGCGTGGCCAGGTGCTGGAAGTGGCCTGCGACCGGCCGGATGTGGCGCTGGCAACCCTGCGTGACACCAGGCTGTTCGACGAAGTGGCGCTCTATGGCAGCCTGCTGCACGTGGTGACGAACGATGCGGATGCGCACGTCGCCGTGATCACCGAAATCCTGGCGGCCGCTGGCGTGCAAGAGGTCGTGGTGGCGCGCATTGCGCCGTCGTTGGAAGACGTATTCATTGCGCGTGCGCGGGCGGCCGCCCAACCCATCACACGGACGGACGGGTCGTTCACGTAGAGACAACAACATCCCTAACTGGGAGGTATCATGCGGTCTACTATTCCACGATTGATGCTCGTGATTCTCATCATCGTTCTCGTCGGCGGTGGCGTTCTGTACCTGCGCGCTAACCCCAGCGTCTGGCAAAACGCGCTGGTCAACGCCGGCCTGGTGGCGCCGGCCAGCGGGATGCTGCGCGCATCGGGGTTCGTGGAAGCGCGTGAGATCAGCGTGGCTGCTGAAGTCAGCGGGCGTATCGCTGAGCTGGCGGTCGACGAGGGCGAGGCCGTCAGCGCCGGTCAGCCCCTGGTGACCCTCGATACCACCCTGCTCGACAAACAAATCGCCGAAGCCCAGGCCGCGGTTGAGGTTGCCGAGGCGCAGCTCGACCTGGTGCAGGCCGGTGCGCGGCGCGAAGACATCGCCGCTGCCCGCGCGGCCGTGGCCGTGGCTGCGGCCGCGCGCGACGCGGCACAGCAGGCCTGGCAGGACGCGGCAGCTCGCCGCGACACCCCGCAGGACCTCGACCTGCAGATTGCACAGGCGCAATCCGACGTCGCGGTGGCCGAAGCACGGATCCGCCAGGCTACAGCGGCCAAAGATGCGGCCGAGCTGCTGGCTGGTCTGCGTGAGCGCCAGTCCGCCCTGGTCGACGAATCGCCGTTTGCCCGCGAAGGCAGCAAACGCCAGGCCTCGGCCGGCTGGAACCTGGCCAGCAGCGACCTCTGGCAGGCCTGGACAGCTCTCAACGGTGCGATCGCGGCACGCGATGCGGCGCGCGCCCGCCTGACCGATCTACAGACCATGCGCCGCAACCCCCAGACCCTGGCCATCGCCGCCACCCAAGCGGACGCCGCCTTCCGCCAGGCCGGCGCCGCCGTACCCGTGGCCGAAGCGAACCTGGCGCAGGCGCAGGCCGGCGCCAGTGTCGAACAAGTTGCGGTGGCCCAGGCCAGTGTCGAGCAGGCCCGCGCGGCGGTGGCTGCCTTGCAGGCGCAGCGCAGCAAATATCAGATCACTGCACCCGGCAGCGGGGTGGTGCTGAAACAGACGGCGCGTCCCGGCGAGACGGCAACCCCTGGCAAGACGCTGTTGACCCTTGGCAATCTCGACACAGTTGATCTGACGGTGTACGTGCCGGAGACTGAGATCGGTCAGGTCGAGCTGGGCCAGGTGGTGACAGTGGTGGCCGATGCATTCCCGCAGACAACCTTCCACGGCGAGGTGGTGTGGATCGCCGACGAAGCCGAGTTCACACCCAAGACGATCCAGACGCGTGACGAGCGGGCCGGCACCGTGTATGCGGTCAAGGTGCGGCTGCCCAACGCCGGGGGGCAGCTAAAACCCGGCATGCCCGCCGAGGCCGTGTTTGCCCCGGCCGGCGGTGAAGCCACACTGGGCGCGGCAACAGTACAGACCGCTGCGCAGGACCACATCACCGGTTCGGGTACGATCGAGGCGACTGCGATCGACGTGGCGGCTGATCTCAGCGGGCGCATCCTGACGATGCTGGCCGGCGAGGGTGACACGGTGGCTGCCGGTGCGCCGCTGGTCGAGCTCGATCGTTCGCTCCTCCTGGCGCAGCGTGAACAGGCCGCCGCGGCCCTGGCCACCGTGCAGGCCGACCTGGCACGGGTGCAGGCACCGCCGCGTACTGAGATCGTCGCCATCGCGGCCGCCGAGCTTGCACGCGCCGAAGCGGCACGTGACGGCGCCTACGATGTTTGGCAGGCCGCGCAGGCCGTCATCACTCGCCCGCTGGAACTCGATGCGCAGCTCGACGGCTTGCAGAACCGCCTGGCGATCCTCGGAAAGCAGATCGAAGGTGCGCAGGCCGCCGTCCACGCCGCCGAGATCGTGCGTGACGAAGCGGCCCGTACCCAGGGTAGTGATGAGGAAAAAACCAATTACCAGGCCGCGCTCAAACAGGTCGAAGCCGCACAGGCGGGGCAGTCCGCGGTCGAAGCCGAACTGGCGGGCGTACGCCGGCAGTTACAGGTGCTGCGCGGGATTCGTGCCAATCCGTTGACCCTGGTTGCCCAGGCCAACGCCGCCCACAGTGCGTACACCCAGGCCGCGGCAGCCGTTGAACTGGCACAGGCCAAACTGGCGGCCACCCAAGCCGGTACGCGCCCGGAAGAAGTGGCTGTGGCCGAAGCCAAAGTGACCCAAGCCGAAGCCGCCCTGGCGCGCCTCGAGGCGCAGCTGGACCGGCTGACTGTCACTGCGCCCCAGGCCGGCATTGTGCTCGAACAGATCGCCAATCCCGGCGAACTGGCGGCACCCGGTGCCACCCTGCTGCGCCTGGGTGACCTGGACCATGTCACGCTCACGGTGTACCTGCCGGTGGCTGACGCGGGGCGGGTGCGCGTCGGGCAGCCGGCAGTGGTGCGGGTCGATGCTTATCCGGGAGAAGAATTCCAGGGTACGGTGTCCTACCTGGCACCGCAGGCCGAGTTCACACCCAAGAACGTGCAGACGCGCGAGGACCGGTCGGACCTGGTGTATGCGGTGAAGATTACGCTGGACAACGCGGATCACCGTTTGAAACCAGGCATGCCCGCCGAGGCGGAGATTGCGGCGTGACAGCGAATTGGTGCCAAGGTGGTTACCACGAATTGGCGCCAATACACGCGAAAGGATTTGATTAGGCATCGTCAAAGAATAACTTCCCGTGCTTTTTTGATCGAATTTGGCGGCGGTTGCACAG
>JAYRNS010000804.1:0-10987 GCA_041912075.1 Anaerolineae bacterium | reverse complement strand
CTGTTTCTAGAGACTCAAGGGAGAGTAACTCGCATGGCACAGAAATATCTGCTCGGCCTCGACAACGGCACGACCGGCGTCAAGTGCAAGATCTACGACCTCGAAGGCAACATCATGGGCGAGGGCTATCGGGAGTACCAGTGTGTGTATCCCAAGCCCGGTTGGACTGAGCAAGACATCCATATGCTCATGGAAGCCAACTACCAGGCATTGGCTGACGTGCTCAAACGCAGCGGTGTCGATCCCAACGAAGTGGCGGGCATGGGCCTGTCCACCCAGCGTGCACTGCACCTGTATGTCGATAAAGACGGTAACGTGCTGCGCAACGGTCTGGGCATTTCCTGGCAGGATGGCCGCCACACCGAACAGTTGGCCTGGATGCGCGAATCTTTGCCGGAATCACGCTACTTCGAAATCACCGGTTTGCCGGTCGGCCAGATTTGGTCAGCCGGCAAGATCAAGTGGGTCATGGAGAATGAACCGGAAGTCTTCGAGAAGGCGGACAAAGTCCTCCTGACCCAGGAGTACTTCCTGCATCACCTGGGCGCACGTGATGGCTGGTATCAGGACTGGTCGAACGGCTCGCTCTACGGCTTGATGGACATCCGCAACATGGAGTGGAGCGAAGAGCTGTGCCGGGACTGGGGCATGCCGATGGACAAGCTGCCCACCCTGGTTGGCTCCGGCTGGAAGGTCGGCACCATCGACAAGTATGCCCACGAGCGCACCGGTCTGCCCATCGGCATGCCGATCTGCACGGGTGGTGGCGACCAGCAGTGCGCCGCCATCGGTGCCGGTGTCATCGATGAAGGTCTGTGTGAAGTGACCTTCGGTACTGCGGGTGTGAGTGTTGCCCACCTGAATTCACCCAAGTATGACCCGCACATGGCTGTCAGCCTGTCGGCCCATGCCTTCCCGGACAAAACCTGGGAAGCCGAAGGCATCCAGGCCGCGGCCGGTGGCACCTACCGCTGGTTCCGCGACAACGTCGGCCACTTGTTGAACAACATCTCACCGTTCACTGCGGTCGATCCGTACGTCATCATGAACGAGCATGCCAAGAGGGTGCCGCCTGGCGCCCGGGGTGTCTTCTTCCATCCCTACCTGGCCGGTTCGGTGGCGCCGCACTACGACAACCTGGCGCGCGCCGGTTTCTATGGCCTCAGCTTCAAGACCGACTTTGGCTGTCTGGCTCGTGCCGTCATGGAAGGCGTCACCTTCGAAGCGCGCGACATCGTCGAGGCCTTCATGAAGTTCGTCGACATGCGCGAGATCATGATGAGCGGTGGTGCCACCAAGTCACCGCTGTGGTGCCAGATCCAGGCCGACATCTACGGCCGCCCCACCACCTTCCTGCAAGAAGGCGAATGCACCGTGATTGGCGCCGCGATTCTGGGCGGTGTGGGTGCTGGCGTCTTCACGTCGGTCAAGGAAGGGTGCGACCAGATGCTGCACAAGGTGAGCACGTTCGAGCCCGACCCGAGCACCCATGCCATCTACAATGAAATGTACGAACTGTGGCAGGATTCGTACACCGCACTGGCCAACTCTGGTTTCTACAAGGAACTGAACAAGTTCCAGCTGAAGTACGGTTGATGACCTGACATCGACGCTGTGCGGCGGGTCGAATACCTGCCGCACAGCGCTCGGCCAGTGCACGTCTACCGCTGTGTGTCGCACGCTCTGTCAAGGAGGACAACCATGGCGACGACAACCCAACTACCCCCACCGGTATTCAAATACGACCCGGCTAATATGGCCGACATCAAAGAAAAGACCAAACGCTGGCCGGAGTACGACAAACTACCTGTCTACGAACTGCAGAAGGTCATCGTCAAATCGGGCGCCATTTACGACCTGCCAGCGCAACTCAAGACCCTCGCACCCGGCAGCACCGGCGAGGTCGTGCTGGTCATGGACAAGACCCCCATGCTGCGTAATGGGGAAAGCCTCAAACCCATGGTCAAACAGATGTTGGGCGATGAAGGTTTCGAGGTGCAAACCGTCGAGCTGTCCGGTGATGCGCGTGGTGTCGTCCATCCCGATTTTCACGAAGTCGAAACCGTCAAGAAACACCTGCAAGTGGGCGTGCCGGTCGTGGCCCTGGGATCGGGCGTCATCACCGATATCACCAAACACGCCTCGTTCCTGTTCGATCAGGAGCATCCCGATCAGCCACACCTGCCGCTCGTTTTCTGCCAGACGGCCAACTCGGTGCCTGCGTTTGCATCCCGTATGGCTGTCATCTCCAAGGATGGTGTCAAGCGGACCTGGCCCTCGCGCCTGTCCGATGTGTTAATCATTGACCTGGAAACCCTGCAGGGCGCCTTGCTCGAATACACGCTGGGTGGTATCGGCGACACGAGTCCCATGTTTACGGCCTTTGCCGACTGGTACATCGGTGACTACTTTGGCATGTCCAAATATGTCGACGGCTCCTGGTACATCATGGAAGACGTCAACACACTGCTGCTGCCCTACGCACACGACGTCGGCCAGCATACCCCGGTTGGCATGGAAGTTCTGGGCAAGATCCTGACCCTGGGCGGTTTGTCGATGACCTACGCCCGCGAGTCCTCGCCCATGTCTGGCTATGAACACGTCGTGTCGCACATGCTCGACATGAGCGCCGATCACTTCGGGCGCCCAACGGCCAACCACGGCTCGCAGGTCGCGGTGGCCGCCGTACTGCATCTGATCGGCTTTGGGTGGTTCCTGGATGAGTTCGATCCGGACAAGATCGACATCGACCGCTGCTACCCGTCTCTGGAAGAGATGGAGAAAAAGGTGCACGACGCCTTCATCGACATCGATCCGAGTGGCGCGATGGGTGCGGAATGCTGGAGCGACTACAAACAGAAGCTGGTGGCGTGGCACAAGGCCCGCCCGATCTTCGAGAAGTTCCTGGCCGACTGGCCCAACCAGCGCGCCCACCTCGAGAGCCTGATTCTGCGGGCCGAAAAATACGTGGCCTCATACCAGGAAGCTGGCCATCCGCTGTACTTCGAGGAGCTGAACGTGCCGGTGGCGGAAAGCCAGGCGCGTTGGGCCTACGCTAACGCCCACCTGATGCGCAAACGTTTCAGCCATGCCGACCTGCTGTACTACACGGGCATCTGGGACGACGCGTGGACGGATCGGGTTTTCGCCCGGATGCACGCGCTGGTCGAGGGTGTGCGCCAGCCGGCATAACCGGTATCGATAGATGTATCAACCGCTTTCCAAATTACGTGAGGACGGTAACTAGCATGAGGACAATAAACCTAGACGACGCCCTGCGTGGTGACTTGTACCAGGTCGACCCGATCCTGCTGACGCAGCTCGAGGCGGTGCTGGGCAAACGCAACGTCGCAACGTCGATCGTGGACCGGCTCTGTTTTTCACACGACATCATGCCGTCCACCTTCAAATGGGTACGCCGTGACGACGTACCTTACCTGCCGCAGGTGGTTGTATTCCCCGGATCAGTCAAGGACGTGCAGGAAATCGTGAAGATGGCCAACTTCTTCCGTATACCTGTTATCCCGGCTGGCGGCACGTCGGGCACGATCGGTGGCGTGATTCCGACCCAGGGTGGCATCGTCGTCGACATGAAGCGTATGAACAAGATGATCGCCATCGACGAGTTTTCTATGACCGCCACGGCGCAGGCCGGTATGTTGGGCAAGGATTACGAAGACCAGCTCAACATGCGCGGCTATATCGGCTGCCACTATCCGCAGTCGATCAAGTGCTCGACGGTGGGTGGCTGGGTAGCGCCGCGCGGTGTCGGCACGTTCTCGACCAAATATGGCAAGATCGAAGACATCGTGATCGCCCTGGAAGTGGTACTGCCCGATGGTTCAGTGGTGCGCACCAAAAACACGCCGCGCTCCTCCTGTGGACCCGATATGGACCAGCTGTTCATCGGTTCCGAAGGCACGTTCGGCATCATCACCGAAGTCACACTGCAGATCCGCAAAAAGCCGGAACGGCGCGAGTGGGTTGCCTATGGCTTCCCCACCTTCGAGGATGCCGTAGCGGCCTGCCGTGACATCTGCGTGCAGGACATCTACCCGGCCGTGATGCGGCTCTACGACAACATCGAGGCATCGCACGCCTTCGCCGACCTGGGATATAAGGAGCAGGCCGGCGTCGAGCACTGCGCCTACTTCGGCTGCGAGGGCCGCAGTGACCTGGTGGACCTGGAAGTCAAAGTGACGCACGAGGCGTGCAAAGCCCACAATGGCATCGAGCGGCCTGGCTTTGGCGAGCGCTGGTACCGCAAACGCTACGACACGGGCTATCTCAAGGATGCCTACATGACACCCAACGGCATCGGCGACGCCATCGAGTGCTCGTCGCGCTGGAGCGCCCTGACGCCGATGCACGACGGGATGCTGGAAGCCATCCGGGAGGCCGGGGCAATCGAGGTCTTCGGTCATGGCTCGCACTTCTACCGCACCGGCGCCAACCTGTACGTCATCTGGAAGGCCGTGGCCGAGGACGAGCGCGCCATCGAAAGCCTTTACTGGAAGATCATGGACGCGGCGATGAAGGCGATTGTTGCGGTCGATGGCTCGATCGGACACCACCACGGCATCGGTTTGAACAAGGGGCCGTGGATTCACATGAATGAGCCAAGCATGTGGGACGTGGTGCGCAAGATCAAGGCAACGCTGGACCCCAACGGCATCATGAACCCTGGCAAGATGGGGCTCTGAGAGAGGACGTGACCTATGCGAATCAGTTCTATGCGCGATGTGCTCGAAATGTCAGCCATCGACCACGTGTACTATCGAACCTACAACCCACTCACCCGCTGTATCGGGCGTGAGTACACGCCGCTGCGTGCGGCCCACGTGGCGCTGCTCGTCGCTGCGGGCAAACTCACCTGGACACCGGACGTCGTCGAAGCGATGTACTGGAGCTTCAACGACCGCATCTGCCCGGTGTTGAATGCCGATGCGGCCAGTTTGATGTTCTATAACGACGAAGGCGTCTGGGACCGGCCGGCCCGCGCCGACCTGGTGGATGCTGGGGCCACACCGGCGTTTGTCAAGGAAATTGCCGACAACGTCGCGCGCACCGGCAACGTCTACGGGCTCGAGGATGACAAGAGCCCGGTTGGTAAGGCCGATGTGCTGTACATTGTCGACGACGTCACGCGCGCCTATGCGCCCGAGATTGCCGATGCGGTCAAGAAGATTCTAAAGGCGCAGGGCGTCGATTTTGCCGTGCTGGCCAAAGGCACCGATGGCTGGGGTCTGTACGACCTGGGGCTGTGGGAGCTGGCCGAAGCCAAGGCCAAAGAGTTTGCCGGCTGGATCAAAGACAGCGGGGCCAAAACGATCGTGGCCAACGATCCATCGGTCGTGTACAGTTTGAAGGAATGGTATCCGACGCTGGGGCTCAAGCTCGACGCCGAGGTTCTGCACCATACCGAGTACTTCGACCGCCTGGGTGTAACCGGCAGCTACCAGGGCAAAGTGACGTACCACGATTCGTCCTACCTCGGACGCTATCTGAACGTGTACGAGGCGCCGCGCAAGGTGCTTGGACGCGTCAACGGCCTCGAGTTCAAGGAGTGTTACTTCAAGGGCGACCATGCCAACCCCAGCGGCCCGTATCTGGGCTACTTCAACTGGGAATGGGCCGATGCCGTTGCAGCCCGTCGTGCCGAGGAGCTTGCGGTGGCGGCACCGGTGGCTGTGACGGCCGCACCGGCCTCCAAGCGCAATCTGGCACGCGTGGCCGGTGACAAAGGCCTGACCGTAAAGGATATCGCCGAACTGCTGGCGGCTTAGGCGTTTCCCTCCTTCCTCCTCCCGCAGGCCAGACAGGCCTGCGGGAGGTTGTATGATGAGGGTCTACCGATGTGTTGGAATCGTGACCTTCCAACACATGGGTAGACCCGTATGATTGGGCGCTATTCAGTTCTGAATGGAGATGGAAGTATGGCTCAAAAGTATATCCTGGCCATCGACGAAGGCACCACGGGAACGCGCGCCCTCATCGTTGACAAAGAGAGCAACATCATCGCGCAGGCTTACAGTGAGTTTGCGCAGCTGACACCGGCACCGGATCGCACCGAACACAACGCCGAAGAAATTTGGGATGCGACCTACCGGATGATGAAGAAGGCACTGGACCAGGCCGGTCTGAAGGCGACCGACATCCAGGCCATTGGCATTACCAACCAGCGCTGCACGCGGCTGGCCTGGAACCGCGAAACGGGCAAACCAGTGCACAACGCGATCGTCTGGCAAGACATGCGCAACGCTGGGCTGGTTGAGCGCCTGCGCCCCACCTGGGGTGACAAGTGCTACAAACATACGGGCTGGCCGTTTGGGCCCATCTACACCTCATTGGGGCTGCACTGGATCTGCGAAAACGTTCCCGGTGTGCGCGAAGCCGCGATCAAGGGTGACGTCGTCTTTGGCAACATCGACGTCTGGCTGATCTACAAGCTGACCGGGGGCAAAGTGCACGCCACCTCGGCGTCGAACGCCAGTGTCAACGGCATCTACGATTTGTATACCGACACCTGGTACAAGGAATGGTTCGACTTCCTGAACGTGCCCGTTAGCGCAATGCCCGAGGTGCGCGACGATGATGCCTTCTACGGCTACACCGATCCCGCGCTGTTCGGCGCCGAAATCCCGATCACGGGCAACATCGGTGACCAGCAGGCGGGGTTGTTTGGCCAGGGGTGTATCGATCCGGGCGACGTCAAGTGCACGCACGGTACCGGTACCTTCCTCAACATGAACATCGGCGACAAACTCACCGATTCGCGCAGCGGTACCAACGTGCTCGTCGCCTGGCGTATGAAGGGCAAAACCACGTATACCCTGGAAGGGTACGCATCGGTCACCGGCTCGGCCGTGCAGTGGCTGCGCGATGGCGCCGGGTTGATCGAAAAGTCGTCCGAAAGCGAATCCCTGGCCGCAAGTGTGCCCGACAACGGCGGTGTTTATTTTGTACCCGCCATGACCGGTCTCTCGGCGCCGTGGTGGGATTTCTCGGCACGCGGCATGATCATCGGCATTACGCGCGGCACGTCACGTGCGCACCTGGCACGCGCCACCCTGGAATCGATCGTCTACCAGACCAAGGATTTCTTGCAGAGCATGAAGGAAGACTCGGGCGGGATCGAGATCGAGTCGATGAAGGTCGACGGTGGCGCCGTGAAAAACGAGTGGCTGATGCAGTTCCAGGCCGATCTGCTCAACGCCAAGGTCGTACGCCCTGTCAACCCAGAGGCGACGGTCATGGGGGCAGCATACATGGCTGGTCTGGGCTCGGGTTATTGGGCGAGCCCCGAAGAAGCCTTTGCGACGTTGAAAGTGGACAAGGTGTTCGAGCCGCAGATGGGCAGCGGGCAGCGCGATCAGCTGTACGGTGATTGGAACCGGGCCATTCGCCATGCCATGGGCTGGCTGAAGTAGCCGCTTGACGCGGCCGCCGGTCATACCGGTGCCCGGCGGCCGGGCAGATTTTCTGTCTCAGGGGTACGAGCAGCCGCACGAGGTCGCTGCTCGTACCCGAGCATCCGACGGAGAAGGGCCATGACCTGGCAGGTGACTTTCAACGTCTTCCGCTACAAACAGGACGGCTCACCGCCGCATTTCGATCTGTTCCCGCTTGTCGTGCGTCCGGACGAATACGTGCTGGACGCCGTCGAGCGTATCTGGGCCGAGCAGGACCGCACGCTGGTCTTCCGCCATGCCTGTCACCACGCCGGCTGCGGCGCCTGTGGCATGCGCGTCAATGGACGCGAAAAGCTTACCTGCATCACGCGCATCGACGCCATCACGACCGACGGTGGCAGTGTGACGATCGAACCGCTGCGCAATTTTGCCGTGGTGAGTGATCTGGCGGTGGACATGACCGAGTTCTACACACGGATGGAGCAGGTCGGGTTTGCACCCGTGCGTGAGGCCGAGCCCATGCAAGACCTGGCGACCGGAACGCCGGCCGAGGTTCAGGTGACTGCCTATCGTCTGGAAAACTGTCTGGAGTGTGGCATTTGCATCTCGGCGTGCCCGATTGCTGGCAGCGATCCGGATTATCTGGGGCCGGCGGCGCTGGCGGCGATCGAGCGCATGGTGCAGGAACCGCGCGGGGTGGACGTGCCGGCCCTCGTCCGCCTGGCCGACAGTGAGCAAGGGGTATGGCGCTGTCACACGGCGTTCGAGTGCAGCGCAGCTTGCCCGGCCGACGTCGATCCAGCCGGCCTGCTGCTCCAACTGCGCCGTCAAATCGTGGGCCATCGGATCAAACATCTACTGGGCATACGGAGCTGAACCACGATGACTACCTCGCCATTACCCAGCGAACCCTCTCAATCTCAGACGTACCAGCCGTCGCCTGCGCGCGGCGTGATCGCCTGGTTCGACATGCGCCGCGGCGGTCTGGGCCTGGCCGCCTTTGTCTTGAACCGCGTGACCGGGCTGGGGCTGGTGGTCTACTTGTTCGTTCACCTGATCGTCCTCAGTTTGCTGGCACGCGGTCCCAGCGCATGGGACGACTTCGTTCGACTGGCCCGTTCACCCTTGTTTCTGCTCCTGGATATCGTCTTGCTCGCGGGCGTCCTGATTCATGGGCTGAACGGCATTCGGGTCACCCTTGTGGGATTGGGAATCGGTATCTCGCGGCAGAAGGTCACGTTTGTCGGGTTGATGGCTGCGGCAGTGGTGCTGCTCGTCGCTGCCGCCCTTGGGGTGCTTTTGGCGTGATGACCGACCAGGCAAACACGAATCCATGTGATTGGGAACGACTATGAATGCCATCGTCATGCGCGAAATTGGTGGTCCTGAGGTACTGCGCTGGGAAGAGGTGCCGACGCCAGTGCCCGGGCCTGGGCACGCCCTGGTGCGCCTGCGTGCCGCGGCGCTCAACCGGCGTGACGTGTCCCTGCGCCAGCGTGCTTCGACCCGGCCGATGCTGCCCCTGATCCCAGGGTCCGACGGGGCGGGTGAAATCGTCGAGCTGGGACCCGGCTGCGAAGGCTGGCAGGTGGGACAGGCGGTAGTGATCTATCCCGCGCTGCACTGGGGTTCTTCGATCCACCGTCCGGTGGCCGGTTTCCACATCCTGGGTGGTCCCGATCCGGGGACCTACGCCGAAGCGATCGTGGTGCCGGTCGAGAATCTGTTTGCCAAACCAGAGGGATTGAACTTCAACGACGCGGCAGCCCTGCCGGTGGCGGCTCTGACGGCCTGGCGGGCCGTGGCGATCTGCGGGCAGGTGGAGCCGGGTGACCGCGTTCTGCTGCCCGGCATTGGCAGCGGCGTTGCCACCTTTGCGCTGCAGTTTGCCAAACTGGCCGGCGCAGCCGTGTATGTGACGTCGCACTGCGACGAGAAACTCGCCCGGGCCCGGTCGTTGGGTGCTGACGGTGGTGCCAACTACCGCTCGACCGACTGGGTAGATGTGATCCGCCAGCAGACCCACGGCGCGGGGATCGACGTGCTCATCGACAGTGTCGGCACGCCTACCGTGGCCGCGGCCCAGCCGCTCCTGCGGGTTGGCGGGCGTCTGGTCACCTTTGGGGCGACGGGCGGCGCCGAAGTTTCGCTCGATCTGCGCTGGTTGTACTCGCGCTACATCTCGATCATTGGCACGACCCTCGGCAGCCCGTGGGACTTCGCCCAGGTGTTGGGGCTTTTGAGCAGCGGCAAGGTCAAGCCGGTGATCGACCGCGTCTTTCCGCTGGCCGAAGCGGCCGCCGCCCAGCAGTACCTGGAGTCGGGTGAGCAGTTCGGCAAGGTGATCTTGGAGATCTGATTGGGCCGGCAGGAGCACACGATGAACGTTCCATCTCGTCAAACAAATGCCAGCCTGGGCTGGCTGGCCCAGGCTGTGTCGGGGATCGCACTGTTGGTGCTCTTGACCCTGCACCTGGTGGCCAACCACTTCGTGGTGCCCGGCGGTCTGCAAACCTACCAGGATGTCGTCAACTACCTGGCCAACCCGTTGATCCTTGTGTTCGAGGTACTTTTTCTCGTGTTCGTCACCGCGCATGCGCTGTTGGGCGTGCGCGCAGTCGTGTTCGACACCGGGATTTCGCACCGGGCACGGTCGCGTATCAGCACGGTGTTGGCGGTGTTGGGTGTGGTCACGGTGGCGTATGGTCTGTGGTTGACATTCCTGATTACAAGGCAGAGCATATGACACTGCCGGCGATCGATCGCTACTTCCAGGGTTACATTTTCGACCTGGACGGCACGATCTGGCTGACCGAGCAGCTGGTGGCGGGTGCGCGTGAAACGGTGGCTGCGCTGCGCGCCCGCGGCTGCCAGGTGTTGTTTTTGACCAACAACTCCGACGGGACACGCGCCATGTTTGCACAGCAGCTGAGTGACATGGGCATCCCGACGCGTGCCGAATCGATCGTCTCGACGTCGTACGTCATGGCACGCTATTTGCACGTACAGACACCGGGCTGTCGTTGTTATGTCATCGGGGCGGATCCCCTGCGCGAGGAGCTGGTCGACGTTGGCTGCAAGCTGCGTGACCGCCCCGGCGATATCGACTACGTCGTGCTGGGTGTGGACCGTGATTTTACCTATCGGAAACTGCAGAGGGCGTTCGAGGCGATCCGCGCGGGCGCACGGTTTGTCGCCACCAATCCCGATCCCTACGTGCCCACGGCCCGGGGTGACCTGGCCGACATCGGTGCCGAAATTGCCTGCATCGAAACCGCCACCCAGCATCCGCTGGACCAACTCATTGGCAAACCCGACCCGATGATCGTCCAGGCTGCGCTGGAGACGTTAGGTCTGCCACGCGAGGCCTGCGTGATGGTGGGTGACCAGCTTGGTACCGACGTGGTGGCCGGCCAGCGCAGCGGCGTTCCTGTCGCCCTGCTCCTGCGTGATCCGCGTACAGTGGCGCAGCTGGCGACGTGGGCATCGCCGCCCGATTTTGGGCTGCGCAGCCTGGTCGATCTGGTGATCGATGGCGTGGCCACGGAGTAGTGATGCATGATGGCTCATGTGCG
>JAYRNS010000803.1:0-8167 GCA_041912075.1 Anaerolineae bacterium | reverse complement strand
TGTGCGCATGGACTGTGCCAGGCGGCAGGCCGGCGGGAATCAGCGCTTCGAGATGATTCAGCTTCATCGTCTCGATCATTTCCTGGCATTCGGTCTGGGTGATGTCAGGCGCATACGCGGCCAGCAGGGTGCCGCCGCCATCCGCACACTGGATGATCATCTCCGCCAGCAGCCCCATGTCTTTGGCGGTCGTTTGCATATGCGCGTCGGGAAAGGTCGTCAGGTCGGTCCGTGAATTGGCCGGCGTCTTGATAAAATGTGAATGCGCCTCGACGTCGTACGGTGTGGCCATAAAGGTGTTTTTCAGACCCAATCGGGACATCGATGCGGTGAGAATGTCGGTCCCTTTTTGCGCACTGCCATCACCGATCAGACGGAGCAGGAGATTCGCGCTGAAATTGCCGCTCAGACCCAGGGTTTCGGTCAGCAGCTTGCGTTCCTCGATATTGGGCGGCCGGTCAAGCTTACGGTAGACCTCCTCGAGGATGGCAATCTTCATCGTGCTCATACCGGCAAAGGCCACGTCGCCGTTGATGCTGGTTTCTTCGCCGCGCGTGATGTCGCGCACGAACACCGTGGCGATACCGGGCCACGACGCCGCGCGCGCGGCAATCAGCTCACCCAGGGCATCGATCGTCGGTGCGGGTGGCGGGGTTTCGACCAGGACCAGGTGCGCCTCGCGGTCGTTAGGTGAGGTCAGTGCGGTCACCAGGGCCGGCAGTGATTCCTGCGTGGCCAGTGCCAGACCGGGTTTGCCTTCGACAAATGGCAGGGTGTCGGTTGGCACGCGCCCCTCAACCAACGGCAGGGCATGGGCTGGTTCGGGTGGTCGATCGTGTTGGGCCGCAACATTTTCCAGCCAGCTGGCCAGTGCGCCGGTATCCAGCTCGTACTGCAAGGGAACGCTGACCGGCGGCACCGGCCGGCCGATCAGGTGATAGACGAAGCCGCGCCAGCGCCCAAACCCCTCGGCTTGTTTGTCCGCATCGGCCAGCATGGCTGCGGTGTTGACCTTGAAACCGATCTCGCGTGGCTGCAGGATCAACCGCTCTTGATCGAAGAAAACGGCAACTGGCTGGCTGAAGGTGTACTGAAGCGCACTGTCGATCGCCGCCCGATCGCTGCTGCCCAGGTCAAGACCACCCAAGAGCGTGCCCGGCGCGACGGGCCCCTGAGCCTCAGCGTACCAGTAGGCCTGTGGCACGATCAGGACCAACGCCACAACCAGCACGAACACCAGCAGAAGGTGACGCAATCTGCGTTTGATGCGCATCAAACGCTGCTGTTTCATTCCCACTCGATCGTCCCCGGTGGCTTCGACGTCACGTCGTACACCACACGATTGACACCCTTGACTTCGTTGACAATCCGGCTGCTGACCTGCGCGAGCAGGTCGAACGGCAGGCGCGACCAGTCGGCGGTCATGTAATCTTCGCTCGTCACGGCACGCAGGGCGACGACGTTGTCGTAGGTGCGTCCATCTCCCATGACACCCACGGTACGCACGGGCAGCAGCACGGCGAAGGCCTGGGCGGTCGGCCGGTAAAGACCGGCCCGGCGCAGCTCTTCGATGAATATCGCATCGGCGCGGCGCAGGGTTTCCAACCGTTCCCAAGTTACTTCGCCAATGACCCGGATGGCCAGACCAGGCCCTGGGAACGGATGCCGCCATACGATTTCGTCCGGCAGACCGAGCGCCGTGCCCACCGATCGCACCTCGTCTTTGAACAACCACTGCAGTGGCTCGATGAGCTGAAACTGCATGTCGGCCGGCAGACCGCCGACGTTGTGATGGGTTTTGATCGTCGCGGCACTGCGACCAATACCGGCACTCTCGATACGGTCAGTGTAGAGCGTACCCTGTGCCAGGTAGCGCGCCTGGCGGGTGCCCCATTCGGCAGCCAGGCGCGCAGCCTCGCGTTCGAAGATGCGTACAAAGCGGTTACCGATCCGTTTGCGTTTGCTTTCTGGTTCGGTGACGCCCGCCAGGTCGCCGAGGAATTCCTCGCTGGCATTGACCGCCACCAAACGGATGCCGAGCTCGTGCTTGAACGTCTCGACCACCTGGGCGGCTTCCCCCTGGCGCAGCAGACCGTGATCGACGAAGATGCAGGTCAGCTGGCCACCCAAGGCACGGTGCAGCAGCGATGCGGCAACCGCCGAGTCGACGCCGCCGCTCAAGCCACAAATGACGTGGCCATCTTCGATCTGCGCCTGCAGCTGGGTGACACTCTCTTCGATAAAATTGAACGGCGTCCAGGTGCCATGGCAGCCGCAAATCTCGATCAGGAAGTTGCGTAGAATGGCCGATCCCTGCCGTGTATGCGAGACTTCGGGGTGAAACTGCAAACCATAGAGGTGACGCTGTCTATCACCGATGGCGGCAATCGGGGAATTGTCAGACGTGGCGATGATCTCGAACCCAGGCGGCAGCTGTTCGATGCGGTCACCGTGCGACATCCAAACGGTATGGCGGCCAGGCAGGTTTTGCAGCAGGCGTGATGGGACAGCGGTCGGCACGATCTCGGCGGGTCCATATTCACGCGCCTGAGCCGGGGCTACGCGCCCGCCCAGACGCTGAGCCAGGAGCTGCATGCCGTAACAAATGCCGAGGACCGGCACGCCGCTGCTGAGGACGGCGTCTGGCAGGGTCGGTGCGCCGGGCGCGTACACGCTGGCCGGCCCGCCGGAGAGGATGAAACCGCGCGGCTTCAGCCGTTCGATCTGGGCAGCCGGCGCGTCCCAAGGCAGCAGCTCGCAGTAGACGTGCGCTTCGCGCACGCGGCGGGCGATCAACTGGCTGTACTGCGAACCAAAGTCGAAGATGACGATAGCTTCCGCACTGGCACGTGAAGATGGCGCAATGGTCACAGAATTTCCTATTCGTTCACAACAGGTTGGATGGGTCACGATCCAAAGTCCTGGTTGGCCGGAGAACTCATACCCGGCCGGCGGATCGTTGACAACCCCTATTATGCCACAAAAAGCCGAAAAGGCGAAGACAGACCTGCCGTGTGCAGCCTAAACTGATCGCAGAGTGAACATGTCGGTCAGCGGTGCACCAGGCCGCTATAGAACCGTAAATTCACGCAATTCCACCTTGCGATCAGTTTGGGAGCGGGGCAAATCCCCGTAGGAGCCGTTCTCGCGTACGTGGTTGGCTCCAGATGCGGACGGCCAAGCCGCCGATTGTGCATACGGAGAATTGTGGTATAATAACCTATGTTAGGGGAGACACAGCGAATCCTGGTGCTCGGGCCAGTCTCCAGGAGAGAAGGATGCACACGGAAGCCACACACGGTTTCGAGCGCGCGTCACCGCCTGTCGTGCTTACCAACCACCCAATTCGTTGTCCGCGCCACAAACGCCTTCACCGCCCACGGCTTACCGCCGGCGGCTGGTTGCGTTGTGTTGCGGCTGCCAGCCTGGTCATCGTCTTGGGTTTGGCGGTCGCTGCTCCATCGCGACCAGCCCAGGCCGCAGTGTGCAGCGAAATCATTCTCAATGGCAACATGGAGGGCAGCGGCGGCTGGCAGATCAATCCAGGTTCGCCGACACCTGCCTATTCCACGGCACAGGCCCACAGTCCCACACGCAGCATGCAGATGGGTATCTTTGGGGGCGACAACCAGTTTAGTTTCTCTTCCGTAACCCAAGATTTTGTCTTGCCGGCCAACACGGTCAGTGCGACGTTGACGTGGTGGGCGTGGACCCAGCTCACCGCAGCTGGCGGCAATGACTACCAGGAGCTGCTCCTGCAGGATTCCAACAGCGGGAGCACCCTCTCACCGTTGTGGCGCGTTCAGGAAAACAGTCTCTCGTGGAACCAGCAAACGCGCGACATTTCGAGCTTTCGCGGGCGGAATCTCAGACTCTTCTTTAACGTGCGCAACGACGGGGTCGGTGGCGCGGCCGGCATGTTCGCCGATGATGTCTCGCTCGTCGTGTGCGTATCAGACACACCCACACCCGGTTCCGGTGGCCAGGTCGCCGGTCAGGTGTTTGTCGACAGCAATGGTAACGGTCTGCCGGACCGCAATGAATTTGGGTTTCCCGGCCTGCCGGTGACGTTGACACCGGGCAGCACCCGTGTCACCGATGGTAATGGCGGCTTCGATTTTGGGGCTGTGCCGGGCGGTTCGTATTCGGTCAGCATCACGCCACCACCTGGTTATGTGGCAACGACCGCCAGCAGTGTCGGAATTACGGTGGCCGGTGGCCCCGTGATCGTCAATTTTGGCATCCAGCTGGCGAACACCAGCACCGTCATCGTCGTCACCGCCACGCCGACGCCGACACCGATTGTGGTGACGGCTACACCCACACCGACACCGGTCGTAGTGACCGCGACGCCCACACCGACACCCAACATCATCATCTGGACTGCGACGCCGACACCGACGCCCGGCATTATTGTGGTGACCGCCACCCCAACGCCGACACCGGGCATCATCGTGGTAACTGCCACGCCGACGCCGATCGTCGTGACCAATACACCCCTACCAACACTGATTGTAGTTACCAACACGGCCACACCGCTGCCGCCACCGCCTACACCCACGGGGACACCCGTGCCGCCCGGCTGCAGCCAGTGGGTCCAAAACCCCAGTTTCGAAGAGCCGCTGATGCTGATCGACCCGGGCTGGGTCATTTTCCGTCAGCCGCTGATGCCCACACGTGTGCCCGATCCCAATCGGACGGGAACCTGGTCGGTGCGTATGGGTACCGACAGCGTCGATGCACGTTCGTTCTCATCGATCCGCCAGGAATTGTTGATTCCCATCAACGCAACCAAAGCCGAACTGAGTTGGTGGTGGTGGGCACGCGGTGATCCGGGTGATAAGAACGATTATCAGGAGCTGCTGCTCATGACTCCCTCCTGGGACCCGCATGGGCATCAGGTCATCGCCCAGCTGTGGCCGCGTAACCAGGAAGTCAGCGATGGCTGGCGTGAGGGAAAAGCGGACTTGATGCCCTTCCGTGGCTTCAATGTCGTGCTTTACTTCAATGTCTACAACAATGGTGACGGCCAGCGGCGTGTGATGTTCGTGGACGATGTGACCATCAGCGGCTGTGTGCCTGAACCCACCCCCACACCCGCACCACCCACCGACACACCAGTGCCTGGCGTGGCGACGCCGCTGCCGGGCGAGGCGGGATCGCAGCCCGAAACCATGCCGACACCCGAAACCTCACAGCCCGAACAACCGACATTTATGGACCGGGTGTGGAACGTGATCAGCAACCCATGGTTTCTGCTGCTCGTTTTTGGCGGGATTGGTGTGGTGACGTTTCTCGCGATCAGGGGTCTAAGAAAACGCCAACCGGGCTAAAACACAGCGTTATCCTAAGAGCCTATCCGAATAACTGCCCTCAGGCACCTTTTCGAGGCAAATATCAGGTTATTCGGATAGGCTCTAAACTGATCGCAGGGTGGAATGACGCCAATTGCCGACGCGGCGATGCGCCTCGCAGGCAGCCGGTGCCTAAACTGATCGCAGAGTGAGAATGTCGGTCAGCGGTGCGTCAGGTAGCTATAGAACGGCAAATTCACACAATTCCACCTTGCGATCAGTTTAGGTTTGTTCTGCGATCAGTTTGGAGAGACTGCTGCGGCTGACGACTGGGCGATTGAGGATGAGATCTTGAAATTGGAGCTGCTGCGCGACGCCGCTGGATTCGACCAGCTGCGTGGGGAATGGAATGATCTGGTCGGCCAAAGCCAGGCCAATACGTTGTTCATGACGTGGGAATGGCAGACCACCTGGTGGCGTCACTGGGGAACGGACGAGTTGTACCTCCTCGCGTGGCGTGATGAGGTGACCAGCCAGCTGCTTGGCCTGGCGCCATTCTTCGTAGAGACCATTGCCGATGGCCAACGACGCCTGCTCCTGGTGGGCGGCACAGAAGTGAGCGATTATCTGGACCTGGTGATTGTGCCGGGTTTCGAAGAGCAGGTCTTCCAGGCGCTGGTCACGTGGCTGGACAGCGTGGCGGCACCGGGCTGGGATCGGCTGGAGTTGGTCAACGTGCCTGACGGGTCGGCGACGTTGACCTGTTTCGCCGAATTGCTTGGCCAGAAATGGTCGACCCACGTCGTCGCCGAGGACGTGTGTCCGGTTGTGACGCTGCCCGGCGATTGGGAGGCGTACCTGGCGACGTTGGAGAAACACCAGCGCCACGAAGTGCGCCGTAAGCTGCGCAAGATCGAACAGGAGCCGGGGGTTCGTTGGTGGCTGAGCGCGACCGAGACCGATGTGGTGCAAGACATCGAAGCGTTTATCGACCTGCATCAGCTCAGCAGTGCCGACAAAGACGATTTCATGACCGAACCGATGAAGGCCTATTTCCGTGACCTGGCCACGGTGCTGCACGCCAAAGGCTGGTTGGCCCTGGCCATGCTGGCGGTGGACGGCAATCCAGCATCGGCTGTGTTCAGCATGATCTGGCAGGGACGCTGGCTGCTGTACAACTCCGGCTATGATCCGGTCAACTATCGCGACCTGAGCACGGGTATCGTGCTGCTTGCCTACTGCGTACAGGAAGCGATTCGACGGGGTGTCCGGGTTTTTGATTTTTTGCAGGGTAACGAGACTTACAAGTACCGGCTGGGCGGGCAGGACACACATGTCTGGCGCGTGATCGTAGAAAGATGAGCCCGGCGATCAGTCGTTCTGTATCCAGCGCGCCAGCACAGTTCTGAGTTTCTCCAGAGTCACCGGCTTGGCGAGGTAATCATCCATACCGGCGCTCAGGCACTGCTGGCGGTCTTCTTCGGTGGCATACGCGGTCATAGCGACGATCGGTACGTGACCCCCATGGACTTCCTCGGCCTGTCGCAGGCGGCGCGTTGCCTGCAACCCGTCCATCGTTGGCATTTGAACATCCATCAGAATGACGTCGTATGCCTTGCCAGCCTGGTGAGTCGTCGCCACGCGGCTGATGGCTGCTGCGCCGTTGTCAACGATTTCCACCGCCAGACCCAGCCTGGTCAGCTGGCGCATCACCAGGGTGCGGTTGGTTTCGTTGTCCTCAACCAGCAAGATGCGTTTGCCAGTGGACGGGGGTGTGGGGGATGCCGAACGCGGGCTCAACGGTTTCTGACTGTCTGTGGTTGACGCGGCAGATGCGATCTGCCAGACCGTATCATAAAGGCGTGTTTGTTTCACCGGTTTTGTCAGGTGGAAGTCGAACCCCAACTCGGCTACCAGGGCGCTGCGGTGCAGGTCGTCGAGCGCGGTCAACAGAACCAGTGCAGCGGCTGCCACGGCGGGCGACCGCTCGGACGACCGGCCGAACTGGCGCGTGACGTCGTCGGGCAGGTCGCCATCGATCAACAATATGTCATAGGTGCTGGCTGGTGGGGTTTGGTCAAGCAGAACCCACGCGGCATCGCCGCTGGTCACGGCCTCGGCTGCTACACCCCAGGCCGCCAAATAGGCCGACAACATTTCGCGTTGGGCGGCACCGGGACTCACCACGAGCGCGCGCAAGGGGCGCGGCAGCACGCGTGGAGGATGGTGGCCATCCATGGACCGGTCAAACACCGACGTGAACCAGAACGTGGAGCCCTGTCCGGTGATTCCCGCACTCTCGACGCCAATCGCCCCACCCATGAGTTCGACCAGCCTTTTGGAAATGGCCAGACCCAACCCTGTTCCGCTGTAACGACGGCTGGTCGAGCTGTCGGCCTGGGTAAAAGGTTGAAACAGTTTGTGCTGATCAGCAGCAGTGATACCGATGCCGGTATCGGTCACCGTGAAGCGCACCGTCATCTGGCTCGGCGTGGATGCGTCGACTTGTGCGCGGATGACCACCTCGCCCCTGGGCGTAAACTTGACGGCATTGCCGAGCAGGTTGAGCAATACCTGCCGCAGCCGTCCCGCGTCACCAATCAGAATCGGGGGTATGTTTGGAGCGACGTAGCTGACGAGCGCGATACGGTGCTGGCGCGCTTTGGGTGCCACCACGTCGACCGCCGCTTCTATCACCTGGGTCAGGTCGAAACGGGCCGGTGTGAGTGTGAGGGGGCCGGCCTCGATCTTGGAGAAATCGAGGATGTCATTGATGACGGCGAGCAGGGAAGTGCCGGCGTTGTGGACCTTGCTGACGTAGTCGCGCTGCTTGGGGGTGAGCTGAGTTTTGAGCGCGAGGTGCGAGAGGCCGA
>JAYRNS010000802.1:0-3388 GCA_041912075.1 Anaerolineae bacterium | reverse complement strand
CATTCCAGCGCGGCACGTTCCGGGCGCAGTAGGCAATCGTATCGGCGGCCAGGCGCACCGACGGCCGCGGCGGGAAAATGTAGGTGCCGCGCGCGACGTATTCCTTCAGGATGTCGTTCTGCGTCGTCCCGCTCAGTTTGGCGGCCGGCACCCCCTGTTTGGCCGCCGCGGCGATGACCATTGCCAGCATCACCGACGCCGGCGCGTTGATCGTCATCGACACGCTGACCTTGTCCAGCGGAATGCCGTCGAAGAGCCGTTCCATGTCGGCCAGCGAGTCGATAGCCACGCCGGCCTGACCCACTTCGCCGGCCGCCCGTGGGTCGTCCGAATCGTAACCGATCTGGCTCGACAGGTCGAAGGCAATCGACAGACCGGTCTGGCCCTGGCCGAGCAGATACTTGAACCGTTCGTTGGCCTCTTCGGCCGCGCCAAAGCCGGCGTACTGGCGCATCGTCCAGAAGCGGCTGCGGTACATCGTCGGCTGCACACCGCGCGTAAACGGGTACTGGCCAGGAAAGCCGAGTTTCTCCAGGTAGGAAGACTGGGTTTCAGGGGCTGGGGGCTGGGGGTCGGTGTCGAGCGGTGTGAACAGGCGCTGCACGGTTTGGGTTTCCGGCCGCTCCGGCGCGCGTTTGAGTGCATCGGCCAGGTCGGTTGCTTCCCATGTTTCAAGGGCTCGGGCAAGGGGTTGAGTATCAGTTGGTGACATAACACACTCCGATCAGGCCGCGAGTTCGTAAATGACCGGTCGGTATCGCGGTTCCGGGATGGGCTTGCCACTGGCCCTGGCAGTCTCGAGCCACGCTGCGCGGGCGATTTGCACCTCGTGCAATGCTTCTTCGGGTGTCGCACCGAAGGCGGAGCAATAACGCAGGTCGGGGATATCGGCGATGTAGCCACCATCTTCTTCAGAGTAGAAGATACTAATGAAATAGTCGCGCACGTCAATCCTCCAATTTCAGGTGGTATCGCTCAACCAGATCCAAAAGCTGACGCACCTGGTACGGTTTGGCCTGACCTTCATGGTTCTGCAGGTTCAGTATCTCGGGAACATCGGGATGTACGAAGATATGATGGCTTCCACGAACTCTCGAAAGCCTGAATCCAAACCCTTCGGCCAAGGCGACGAGGTCGTCGAACCGTACATTTTTCGAGCCGGATAGAATCTTGTCCAGCAGCTTGCGCTTGTTCATGATGTGTGGACTCTACGTTTGTGACGTACTCTGGGGATTCTAATCGGTACGTGTTGATCTCGGCTCGAATTATAGGCGATCGATCGCCTGCGGGCAAAAGTCTGTCAGTCGGCCCGGCCTGGCATCAAGTCGTAGCCATGTACTTGAACGAGTGATGTATGACGCGCGGCCAAGCGCATACGTGAGGGCGTGAAACGTGAGGGCGTGAAACGTGAGGACGTGAAACGTGAGGGCGTGAAACGTGAAGGCTTAACCTGTGTCACACGTTTCACGTTTTACGTTTCACTCAAAACGCCTCACCCCTCACGTTTTACGTTTCACGCGCTCACGCCCTCACCCCTTCACGCTACACCGTCTTCTTATACGCCCGGTTCTGTACGATCTTGATGAACGACCGGCCGCGCAGCTCGTCCAGCGTGACGCCGGTAGCCATGGCTTCGTCTTCGGTGATGGCACCGCAGGCGATGCCGCGCAGGAAGAAGTTGAGCAGCCCCTGCCCGGTGGCGGCGTCGTCGAACATGTTGCCGCTGAGCGTGGCCTGGGCCGCGGCATCGACGAAGCGGTTCAGGCGTTTGGACGCATCGTCCAGACTTTCCAGGAAGAAGGTATAAACTGCGGCATAACGCACTGGCAGCTGTGCCGGGTTCAGGTCCCAGCCCTGGTAGTAGGCGTGGCGCAGCGAATGGCGGATGTTGTCGTAGTGCAGTTTCCACGCGCTGTGCACCACGGCCAGGTTTTCCGCCTCCTGCTGCGAGGTCAGCGGCTGGTCCTTGCTGGCGCGGTGCGGCCCGATGGGCATCACCGTGGTGGCGCCATCGCTGATGCTCACCCCCGTCCCGGCCAGGCTCACCTGCAGGACGTGGCGCGCAAAGTCGGCCGCGGGGTGGGTATGTGTCTGGTAGTGCGCCGTGATGTTGCACAGCGCGGTGTAGTCATAGGTACCGTACGCGCAGTAGCGTACACGTCCGTGACCGGCGCGCACCAGCAGGTTGACCGTGTTTTCCCCGCGGTGATCGATGATTGCCTGCGGTGTTTCGATCATAAGGTCCATGCCAATGCTGTCGGGGGCGATACCGTTTTTGGCCTCCAGCAGATCGAGCAGGTTGGCCAGTGCTTCCACCTGCTCGGGAATGGTGACTTTGGGCAGCGTCACGACGAAGTTGTTGGGCACCTTGCCACCGCTGGCCGCGGCGAGCGCCGTGATCGCCAGGTCCAGCGTGCGTACGCCGCGTTTGTGGCTCTCGGGTGTAAACGGCTTGATGCGAATGCCAATGAACGGCGGCAGCACACCAGCCGCCATGCCGGCCGCCAGCTCTTTGCCCACATTGACGGCATGCGTGTCTTCCTCTTCGTCGGGCCGGTTGCCATAGCCGTCTTCGAAATCGACGCGATAATCCTCCACCGGCTCGCGCTGCAGTTTCTCGCACACGCGTTTATAGACGGTGTATGCCATCCAGGCCGGCTCGTGGGTAAAGCTGGCGGCGGCCGGGTCCTTTTCGATGACCGCTGCCAGGTGTTCGACGTCGGCGCTGGTGTCGGGCAGCAGGCCGGCACCCGGCTGGCCGAGGGCTTTGGCAAAGGCGACAAAATTGGGTGCGTAGGCTGACAGATTACGCAGCGCAATCCCACCCAGTTTGGCGGCCGTATCCGATTTGAACAGGTGTGCCCCCCCATACACGGTGTGCACCGGCTGCCGCGACGTTGCATCACCCGGGTAATTGAAGACAAAATCGGCGTTGGCCGCGGCCAACTGTTCGAGCACCGGCGTCAGATCGCCGGTGGTCAGGGAGAGTGTTGTCATAAAGCAAGACCTCTCAAGAGAGCAGCCGCTTCGCGATCACTTCGGCCTGGATTTCGCTGGTACCCTCGAAAATGCGGAAGACCCGACCATCGCGCCAAAAGCGGTGCGCCGGGTATTCCAGCGAATAGCCGTAACCGCCAAAGACCTGCATCGCCTCCGACGTCACATGCTCCACCATGTCGGCGCAGAAGAGCTTGGCCATGCCCGCTTCCAGGTCACAGCGTTTGCCCTGGTCTTTCATCGCGGCGGCGTAGTAAGTGAGCTGGCGTCCGGCCTCGATCTGCGTCCGCATGTGAGCCAGCTTGTGCCGGATGATCTGGAACTCGCTGATGGCCTGGCCGAACTGGACGCGCTCCTGGGAATACTTCAACGCGACATCGAACGCAGCCTG
>JAYRNS010000801.1:0-3882 GCA_041912075.1 Anaerolineae bacterium | reverse complement strand
GCGACTTGCCGTCATTTGTCACACAACGACTTCCGGGCGCTGAGGCTGCACACTTTGACAATATCCATAACTTGGGCATACAATTTGCCATCTCAGGCGGGGAGAGCCATCATGGAGCCGGTTTTTGATCTGGATGAAACCCTGGACAAAGTCCGCAGAGCACTCGAAGCCGGCAATTTTCCCCTGGCCGTCGCCGTGCTTGAGGACCTGCGGCCAGCGGACCAGGCGGAGGTATTCGCCGAGCTCGACGACGACCAGCAGGAAACGCTGCTGCCACAGATGGCCGAAGAAGACTCGGCCGATATCCTCGAATGGCTCGACGACCAGGATGCAGCCGACCTGGCCGAAACCCTCAGCGATGACGACCTGGTGCGCATCGTCGAGGAGATGGAGCCGGACGAAGCGGCTGATCTGTTGGGTGATCTCCCACCCGAACGCACCAATGCCATCCTGGCCCAGCTTGAAGACCCGGACGAAATACGCCCCCTGCTGGTACACCCCGAAGACAGCGCCGGCGGGATCATGACGAGCCAGTTCCTGGCACTGCGTCGCCGGATGCGCATCCACCATGCCCTGGAAGCGGTGCGCACTGCTGAGCTGAATGACCCACGCGCGGCAACGATCTACAGTCTCTACGTCGTCGATGCGGTCGGCACGTTGTGCGGTTATGTCTCGTTGTACGAGCTGCTGACCGCCCCCGCCGCAGCCCACGTGATGGACATCATGAATTCCGACGTGATTGCCATTGCGGCGGACGCCGATCAGGAAGACGCGGCACGGCTCATGACCCGTTACGAGCTGCTTTCCCTGCCAGTGGTCGATGCCAACCAGCGTCTCTTGGGTATCATCACCCACAGCGACCTGATCGAAGTCATCGAAGAAGAGACCACGGAAGATATTCAGCGCCTGGGCGGTGCAGAGCCATTGGAAGGGGCCTATCTATCGACGCCGGTTATGGCCGTGGCACGCAGTCGCGCGGGTTGGCTGCTGCTGCTGTTCATCACCGCGACGCTCACCGGTACGGTGCTGCGCTTCTTTTCGGCCGAGCTGGAAGCGGTCGTGGCCCTTGCCTTCTTTATCCCACTGCTGATTGGGACGGGCGGCAATGCCGGCTCGCAGACCACCAACACGATCATTCGTGCCCTGGCCGTGGGTGACATCTCGGTGCGCGACAGTATGTCGGTGGTGTGGCACGAATTTCGCACCGGCATCCTGTTGGGCACCGCGATGGCCGCAGCCGGTCTGCTGCGTGCCTTTCTGTGGGGCACCGGCAGCGATGTCGCGCTGGCAGTCGGTGTCGGGCTGCTGTTGGTCGTTGTGTGGGCCAACGTGGTGGGTTCACTCTTACCACTGACAGCCACACGACTCCGCCTCGATCCGGTCCTGGTGTCTGGCCCGTTCACCAGCACCCTGGTCGATGCGACAGGTCTGCTGATCTATCTAACCGTTGCCAAACTCATCCTGGATATCTGAGGCTAAGGCATCGTAAAAGAATAACTTCCGGCAATTTGGCTGGATTTCGCAGGAATTCACGGGGAGTTATTCTTTTACGAGCCCTAAGGAGGTTATTTTGTTTGGCACCCCCGGCAGGAATTGAACCTGCGGCCCGCTGTTTAGAAGACAGCTGCTCTATCCACTGAGCTACGGGGGCGTGCAATCACGTCAGCCTGGGCGCCCGCCAAATTCTACCAAACCTGGCCCACTCCAGCAAACCCAGCCACCCACTCACGCCTTCACGCTTCACGCTTCACGCCTCACGCCTCACGCTTCACGCCTTCACGCCTCACGCCTCCCCCCGCGCTGCTGCCAATACCTCAGCAGCCCATCCGTCGCCATGTAAGTCGGTGTCACCACCTCGTACAGATCGACGTCGGCGCCGGTGCCGTCATCTGTCACGGCCTGCTGCGCCAACCAGCCGGCGAAGGAAGCAATGAGGCTGGTCCGGTCGGCGCCGGTCTGCATGCCCTCAAGAACGTACGCCGCCATCGCATCCAAATTGGCGTCCACCCGGTCGAGGTGCGGCAGGACGTCATCGATGGCGCCAAAGTGCGTCAGGTAGAGCCGCTGGGGTCGCAGCTGGCGCAGACGATCGACACTGTGGTGCCACAGGGGCAGGTCGATGTCCGGTGGTGGTGTTGGTACCCGTACGTGGCGCCGGTTGGGAAGCCGTGCCGCGGCCACGTCGCCGGTGAAACAGATACCGTCGACCCAGTACGCCATGTGATGCGAGGCGTGGCCCGGTGTGTCCAACGCCACGATGTCGCGTCCAGCCAGGTGCAGCACGTCGCCGTCGTGCAGGGCGTGCACCTGGGCAGGAGGGATGGCGAGCATCTCCCCCCACAGCGGCACCATCTGCTCGCCATAGATGCGGCTGGCACTGGCCCACAAACGCGAGGGCTCGATCAGGTGACGCTCGCCGACGTGGTGCACGTACACCTCGGCACCGTGCTGCGCCATCCATCCGGCCGCGCCGGCGTGGTCGAGGTGGATGTGCGTCACCAGCACGTGTGTCACGTCGGCCGGCCGCAGACCCAAACCGGCGAGACCACGCGCCAGGTTATCTACGGTTGAGCCGGGGCCCGTCTCGATCATCACCACTTCGTTGGGTCCACGCAGCACATAACTGGCAATACCGTGCGGCATGCCCTGGAAGTGCAGGTCAAGCATATCGGGTTCGTTCATCAATCCTTCTCCAGCAATCGCCTGGCTGCTATTGTACGTGACAGGCGCGTAAACCCCAAAACCGGCCTGCGAATGTCCTTCGGTGGCTGAACCCTCACTGCCCTATTTGACAGAGGGTCCATCCAGTGGTAAAATAGTTCAACATCAAACGATTTTACTTTGAGACTTTCATCGACACACAGTATGGGGTACGGAGACAGGTCAGCAGACCAGAGGAGTCAACATCATGCAGCGAACGATTGCCGGTATCCATCACATCACGGCCATGGCGGGTGATGCGCAGCGCAACGTCAATTTTTATGTCAACGTTCTGGGCCAGCGTTTGGTCAAAACGACGGTCAATTTCGATGATCCCGGTACGTACCATTTCTACTACGGGGACGAAATCGGCACGCCGGGCACTATTCTGACCTTTTTCCCCTGGCCATCGGCGCGGCGTGGTCAACGGGGCACCGGTGAAGTCGCAGCCACAGCCTATGCGGTGCCGGCTGGTACCCTACCCGCCTGGCACCAGCGCTTGTCGGATTTTGGGATCGTGACCAGTGCACCACAAACCCGGTTTGGCGAAACGGTCATCTCCTTCCAGGACCCCGATGGCATGGTCGTCGAACTGGTCGAGACGGATGGTGTGGCCGGGAGCCAACCCTGGCACGCGGGACCGGTTCCGCCCGCAATGGCCGCGCAAGGGTTTCACAGCGCAACGCTGTGGGTGGCCGACGCTGGCCGCTCAGCCGAGCTGTTGACGGACATCTATGGCTGGCAGCCGGTGGGCCAGGAAGGCAGCCGCCTGCGCGTGCAGGCACCGATTCTTGCAGAGCAAACATCTAGGGGTGGTCTGGGCAGCCGGCTCGATCTGGTCACCCTGCCTGATGTGGGGCGCGGCCGGCTGGGGACGGGCAGCGTCCATCACATCGCCTTTCGCACCGAGGACGATCCCGCCCAGCTGGCCTGGCGGCAAACACTCTTGTCCGCCGGCTATAACGTCACGCCGGTGCAGGACCGGCAGTATTTCCATTCGATCTATTTTCGTGAGCCGGCCGGTGTATTGTACGAAATCGCAACCAATCCACCCGGCTTCACCTGGGATGAACCGGTGGCGCAGCTGGGCAGCAGTCTCAAGCTCCCGCCCTGGCTCGAGCCGCAGCGTGGGCAGATCGAGCGGGTGCTCCCAGCCATCGAGCGACCCATGGCCGCTCCTTC
>JAYRNS010000800.1:0-2391 GCA_041912075.1 Anaerolineae bacterium | reverse complement strand
GTGACACAACCCGGTCGTTACGCGGTCTACACGGCGAACGATAAGCTGCTGGAAATGTCCACCTTGATGGAAACGAGCGACAAGACGTGGTTGCAGGTCACCACGGCCGATGGCACCTCACTGCCGGTTGACCCCGTGCGCCGCGGTCTGAGTATCGTGGACAGCTTGTACGTACCCGGGCGTCCTGTGTATACGATTGTGGTGGCCAACCCTGGTCTCTACAACCTGGTTCATCCCCACCCTGCGGCCCAAATGGCCATCGTGCCAGATTACGTCAGCGGACGCGAGCTGGTGATCTATGTGGCGCTTGGCCTGGAGCTGTTGGTGGTCGCGGGTTTGATCGCCATCCCTTTTTACCGACGCTACCGTCGGCAGCAAGAACACCGGGCGCGGTGGCGACCCAAAGACTCAACCGGTCACTCTGCGCCTGCGGCCCAGGAGCGCACGTGAATGTCGCGCTGCGGGTAGGCGATCTCGATATCCGCAGCTTTGAGTGCGTCCCACACCTGGTAACGCAGATCGCTGGCCACGGCCCACTGGTCCGCGGGATCGGTCACCCAGGCAAAAAGGTCAAAGTTCAGGGTGCTCTCGCCGATGCTGGCGAACACCGCTGATGGCGGCGGGTCGGCGAGCAGCTTGGGGTGTTGTGCGGCCGCCAAAAGGGTATCGGCTACCAGGCGCGGTGCGGTGTCATAACTCACGCCAATGCTGATTCTGAGGCGAACACCTTTGGCATCGCGCGAGAAATTGAACAGTGTATCGGTCATGAAACGGGCATTGGGCACGACCATGTCCACGTTGTCGGCGCCACGGCCAATCGTCATCGCCCGCACGCCCACTTCTTTGACCGTACCGGTGTCGGTACCGATTTGTACGAGGTCGCCCGGGCTGACCGAACGCTCGAAAATCAGCACCAAACCAGCGACGAAGTTTTTAATGATCTCCTGCAACCCCAAACCGATACCGACCGACAGACCACCCAGGATGACGGTGAGGGTCGTCAGATTGATGCCGATGGCACTCAGCGCAATCAGAAAGACCACGCCGACCAGGGCATAATACGTGGAAACAGCAATCACCCGCCCCTTGGACGGGTCGAGGCCGCTGTCGGGTAGAAACCGTTCCTGCAAGAACTCGCGCACACCCCGCGCCAGCGCCAGCCCGACAATCGTCGCAGTCACGGCGATGATGAGCGACCCCAGGGTGAGCTGCGGCAGCTGGTCCGGCAGGGGCGCCCACATCAGCACATCGTCGAGCAGACCAAACCAGTCCAGCACGAGGATGACGACCCCAAGTGGGATCAAGAGGTAACGTTTCCAGACACGCGCCTGATCTGGCAGATAGTTGATATCAAAGAACGCAGCCGCAACGGCGTAAAAAACCCAATAATTGGCCAGGGTGCGCAGCCAACGATAGATGGTCGAGTCCCAATCCATCGCGACGAAAAACAGGAGCACCAGGCCACTCAACAACGACACCAGCAGCGGAACAATGGCCCGATTGCCAATCTGCAGCATCCGGCGCAGCCACGGTGAGCGCACACGCGCCGGCCAGCCGCGGCGTGCCCAACGGCGCATGGGCTGAACAAGGACGAAGGCCAGAACCACACAACCGGCAAACACAGCAAACTGACGCAGGCCAGCCGGTGACAAGAGGGTTTGCAGCGTTTGGGTGAGTGACTCGATCACGGGATACGGGCCTCCTGATGCCGGTGGGTCACAGGGACCGACGCCACCAATCAAGAGGGGCAGGTGCGGGCACCTGCCCCTGGGTTGTAGCAGACGAAATCACATCTAAGGGCTCGTAAAAGAATAACTTCCCGTGATTTGCCGGGAATTCCAGCCATAATGCCGGAAGTTATTCTTTTACGATGCCTAACGGCGACCGGGAGTCGCGGCTACGCAGACAAAGCCCGGCCAAACCGGGCTTGGCCCCCTTAGCGATCGCGGAAGATGTTGGTGCCCAGCGCGGCCTGCGCCGCCGCCAGGCGTGCCACCGGCACGCGGAAAGGCGAGCACGACACGTAGTTCAGCCCGATCATGTGACAGTACTCGATCGAGGCCGGATCTCCGCCATGTTCACCACAGATGCCGACTTCCAGACTGGGCCGCGCGGCGCGCCCTTCGTCGACAGCGATCTTCATCAGCCGGCCCACACCGTCACGGTCAAGCACCTGGAACGGGTTGACCGGCAAGATTTTCTCTTCGACGTAACGCAGCAGGAACTTGCCTTCGGCGTCGTCGCGCGAATAACCGTAGGTCGTCTGGCTCAGGTCATTGGTGCCAAAGCTGAAGAACTCGGCGTATTTGGCGATGTCACCGGCTGTCAGCGCGGCGCGCGGGACTTCGATCATGGTGCCGAACTTGTAATTCAGGTCGATGCCATTTTCCG
>JAYRNS010000799.1:0-1755 GCA_041912075.1 Anaerolineae bacterium | reverse complement strand
TGGCCGAGCGCCCCGATGTCACGATTACCGCCAATACCGTTGGGGCTGCGACCCAACTGACGGTGAGCCGCGGCAGCCAGGTGCAAACACTTACCCTGGCGCCTGGTCGCCCCGCACGCCTCGGGCTCGTCGGCCTGCACCAGACCGGTGACGGCAGTGCACTGCAAGTAGCCGTCCAGAACAGCGCCGGCCAGGCGATTCCGCTGCGCCCCCTGGTGGGCGGCGCACAGGCTGACGAGCAGGAGGTGATGTTTCTCCAGTCTCAAGAAGAGATCAGCCTGGCTGTCCCGCTGCGCAGCATCGTGCTGCGTTTTGTCCACTTTGCATCACTGCCCGAACAAGGTTTTGCCGGCCCGGTCACGCTCGCCCAGGCATTTGCGGTAGGGACCGATGAGCCGGTCTTCAGCGAATTCGTCACGCAGCCGGGTGTGTTCACGATTGGTGCCGATACGTATACCTTCACCCCGGCACGCTACGTCCAGTTCGATGCTGTTTACGACCCCGGGCTCTGGCTGGCACTGTTGGGTGGCTTTGTGACGTTCATCGGGCTGGCCATGTTTGCGGCCCGCGCGCCGGCGCGCGCCTGGGCCTGGCTTGCCGGTCGGGGTGACGAGACGGCGGCCACCCTGGCCGTCCTCGGGAGTGGGCCCGCGACGCGGCACGAACTGGCCGCCCTGGTCGACCCGGTGGCCGGGCTGGCGGCGCTGTCGGTGGAACCGCACCCGCCCGAGGCAGCGTCATGATCCTACAGTGGATCACCTGGGTATTACTGGCCATCTCGTATGCGGTTGGCATCGTGGCGCTTATCTCCGAGCTGAGCTCCCTGCGTCTGCCCTATCTCGAGGGGCTGTCGGGGCCGGCCCAGCGCGCCTGGCGCTTGAGCAACCTGGCTGTGCTGGGGCTCACCCTGGCCCTGACGCTCAACTTCTGGGTAGAGGCGCAGCGCACTGGGCGCTATTGGAACTGGCAGCCCTACGTGTCGTGGGCGCTTATTACCTGGCTGGCCATGTCGGGGTACCGGCGCAGCCGCTTTCAGCTGCACTGGCAGCGCTGGCAGATCGGTGTACTCGGTGTGGCCGGCCTGGTCTTTCTGGGTATTGGCGTGTGGACACTGACCGCGGCGATCCTGAGGCAGACGTGAGGCGGTGTGATGGCTGATCTCCTGCCCAGCCGTACCCCAGGTGGGGGGCTGGTGCTGCCACGACCGGCGGCCACGGTCAAACGCCGTATCCCCTGGGAGCTGCTCCTGGTAGTGACCGCCGCCACCTTGCCCCCGCTCTGGCTGCTGGCACAACCGGGGTTTTTTGCCTCGGACGACGGCCTGTTTCATCTCTACCGCGTGCAGGCGCTGGGCGACGCCGTCCGCCAGGGTGTCATCTATCCGCGCTGGTTTCAGGAATTCGGCTTTGGTTATGGCCAGCCGGTGCTCAACTTCTACAGCCCGCTGAGTTATTACCTGGCTCTGCCGTTTTTGCCCTTTGGCCCGCTTGCCGCGACCAAACTCGTCTTTCTGGCTGGGTTTACGCTGCCCGCGCTGGCGATGTATGGCTTTGCGCGCCGCCTGTGGGGTGAGCCTGGGGGCGTACTGGCCGCGCTCGTCTACACTTATTTCACCTATCACCTGGCCGATGGCCTGCAGCGCGGTGCCCTGGCCGAGCACCTGGCCTTTCTCTGGCCACCCCTGATCCTATGGGCCACCTGGGGGCTGTTCGACGGGCGCACCAGCCAGCGCGCCGACCAGCGACCGCTGCTGGT
>JAYRNS010000798.1:0-4837 GCA_041912075.1 Anaerolineae bacterium | reverse complement strand
CCGGAATCACCAGTACCTGAGGAGGTATGATGCCAGGACTCATACGCGGGATGGCGCGCACGGCTGCCATTGTCGGCACCGCAACGGCGACGCGTAACGCGGTCGACCGCCGCCAGGCCGAAAAGAACATGCAGGCCTACCAACATGCCACGAACGCAAGTGTTGCGCAGCCGGCTCCCCCGCCCGTGATGTACACCGCACCGCCCCAATACATTCCGCCACCGCCCATGAGCGGTGCCGAGCCGCCGACCCCCATGCCGCAGTCGCCGGCCCGGCGCGACGACGTCATCACACAGCTCGAACGCCTGGGTACGCTCAAAGCCCAGGGATTGCTCACCGAGCAGGAGTTTGCCGCTCAAAAGGCCAGGCTGCTCGGTCTCTAGGTCTTACGTGGAAAGGAGGGATTGATGTCAGCAACGGTTTCGGCGGCCAGCATCCCCGGTGAAGCGGACACCGGGTCGGCGCCGCAGCAGGCCGGTCTCGTCCTGGCCACACTCATCATCGTCGCGGCCGTGGCCAACCTGCCCCTGGCCATGGCCAACGTGGCGCTGCCCTCCATCGGTGCCTATTTCGACGCCTCCCAAACCCAGCTGAACCTGGTGGCCGTGGCCTACTCATTGGGTTTGGCATGCTCGGTGCTGTGGTTGGGTGCGCTGGGCGACCGTTACGGGCGCAAGCAGATGGCGATACTCGGCGTTGCCCTGGCCATACCGGCTGCGCTGATCAGCGGGCTGGCACCGTCGATCAACGTCTTGATTGGCGGCCGACTCTTTGGTGGTTTTGCCGCTGGCATGGCCTACCCGACCACCCTGGCCCTGATTACGGCGCTGTGGGGGCCAGGACCGGGACGCACGCGCTCGATTGCCTTATGGGCCGCCATCGGGGGTGCCATCAGTGCGTGTGGACCGCTGCTGTCCGGGCTGCTGTTGACCGTGTTCCCCTGGAATTCGGTCTTCTTTGTGGTGCTGCCAGTGGCTTTGATTGCGCTGTTCCTGGCGCTGAAGTTCCTGCCATCGCACGTCAACGAAGCCACGGAACCGGTCGACAACCTTGGCGGCATTCTCTCGCTGGTGCTCGTGGGCGCATTCATCCTGGCGATCAACTTTGCGCCCGTCAGCAGTGCCCACACCCTGGTCATTGGCCTATTGGCGATCACACTGGTGGCACTCGTGCTGTTCATCGTCCGCCAGCAGCGCACGCCCAACCCGCTGTACGATCTGAAGATTGCCAGCCGGCGTACGTTCTGGGTTGCTGCGCTGGCGGGCATCATCGTGTTTGGCTCGCTCATGGGTGCCATGTTTATTGGCCAGCAGTTCCTGCAGGACGTGCTGGGCTACTCGACGGTCAATGCCGGCCTTGCCATACTGCCGGCCGCAGTCTTCATGATCCTGGTGGCACCGCGTTCGGCCAGGCTCGTGGAGGCGCGCGGTGCCCGCTTTACGCTGCTCTTTGGTTACGTATTCGTCCTGCTCGGATTTCTCACCATGCTCCTGCTGTGGAACGAGGGCATCCCCTACTGGATGGTCGGTCTGGGCTACGCTTTCGTGGGGATCGGCGTCGGGCTGGCCGGCACGCCAGCCTCGCGCTCGCTGACCGCCTCTGTCCCCGTGACCCGTGCGGGTATGGCATCAGGTACCGCGGACCTGCAGCGCGACCTGGGTGGTGCGCTGATGCAGTCGATCTTCGGCGCCCTGCTGGCTGCCGGTTACGCGGCAGCCATGGCGACGGCACTGGCCAGCAACCCTGACGCGGCCGCGGCACCAGCCGCGGTTGCCAGTGAGCTGACCATGTCCTACGCCGGTGCGCAGGCGGTGGCAGCGCAGTACCCGGCGTATGCCACGCAGATCACGTCGGCGGCGAAGGCGTCGTTCCTGGCCGGTGATACGTCGGCGTACGTTGCCGGGATCGTGGCGGTGCTGCTGGGTGCGGCGCTGGTGTTCTTTGTCTTCCCGAAGCACGACAAGGAGCGCGAGCTATTGGAGGCTTACCAGGCGGAGGACCTGGCGGCCGCGGCAGAATGAAACCTGGGCCAATCTCCCTGCACCAAAGCCTATCGTCCTTCTCTTTGCACTCTGTCACAGCGAGGCATGAATGTCATCAGCCCAAAGGATGGTCAACAACCTCCAGTATCAGTTGTTTATGGTCAGCATCTCGCTGCTGGCTGCCGCCAACGGCGTTGCCCTGTTGTTCATGAGGGAGACCCTGGCCGGCAGCGTGCTGGCCCAGGTCGACCTCCTCTTGACGCCGTTCTTCCTGGTTGACTTTGCCGTGCGCCTGGTCGCCGCGCCCTCCAAATCGCGCTACTTCTTCCGCGAGTTTGGCTGGGCCGATCTGCTCGGTAGTCTGTGGGTACCAGGGTGGGATATCTTGCGGCTGTTCCGCATCTACCGCGTCGTCGCCATCATCCGCAACATCCCAAAGGCGAGCAGCGGCAAACCCTGGCGAGTCGTGCGCCGCGAACGGGCCAACAGCGTTTTCGGCTCGATGATCATCCTGGCCATCCTCGTGCTGGAGTTTGGCGGCATGGCCGTGCTCCATTTCGAGAGCGCCAGTTCCAACGCCAACATCACCAGCGCAGGGGACGCGCTCTGGTGGGGCATCGTGACTATCTCCACGGTCGGGTATGGCGACAAGTATCCGGTGACGCCCGGCGGCCGCGCAGTCGGCACGACCGCGATCATCGTGGGCGTCGCCCTGTTCAGCACAATCGCCGCCTTTCTGGCCACCGCCTTCATCAGCCGGGGGAAGCAGGTCGAGGAGAAGGAGGCAGCTGAGGCAGAAAAGAACGCTGCCTTGCTGGCCGAGGTCAGGCGGCTGGCCGTCGAATTGGAACAGCGTGACGCCAGCCTGGAGTCGCGCCTGGCTGCCAATCAGGGGCAGCATGCCGCTGCACTTGAGGAGCGGCTGGCGCGCATCGAGGCACTGCTTGACGCCGGCGCACGCCAAACTTGACTCAATCTGCACCAGGAATAGACTCTGCTCCATGACAACGACATCCAGTGACAACGGACGTGGATCGCCGGCAAGTGAGAACGATAGCTCAGTGGCAACTCCCAGCATCGGCCAACTTCTGGCCCTCGCGCTGATCGTCGGCGCGTTCGCCGTCGCGTGGCTGGTAGTCTATGAGGAGGGCAACCATCTGATCTGGAACAACAGCTTCGTGGCCAGCAACCGCTGGATGATCCCGGTGGGTGTCGTGTTCTTCTCGCTGCTGGTTGGGCTGGTCCAGAAGCATCTGCACGCATCCAATGTCGTCGACGGCGGGATTGACGAGGCACTCAAGGCCGAGGACGTCGCAACCTACAAGAACTTCTGGGGCACCCTGTTCTCGTCTCTCTTCTCGCTCTGGTCAGGCGCCAGTGTGGGACCCGAAGGACCGCTCGGTTTCCTGGCGGTGCAGATTTCGCAGTGGATCGCCGCCAGACTGAAATTCCAAAAGCACGGTGCGCTCGTGGCGTCACTGGCCGGCATGAGCTCGGCGTACAACGGCATCGTGGGCAACCCCGTGTTTGCATCACTTCTCGCCGTCGAAGCGAGTGGCGCCAAAGGTGGTCTGGCCGTTCTGGCCCCAACCCTGGTCTCCGGCACTGTCGGCTTTTTGCTCTTTGCTCTGTTGGGGGTTAAGCCCTTTGCCGGATTCCTGGACGTTGGGTCGGTTTCGGCGATCACGCTGCCATGGGTCATCTGGGCCATCGTCCTGGGACTGGTAGGCGTCCTGCTGGCCCTCTACACAGCCGTTGTGCTTCGTGTCAGTGGACGTGCCATGGCTGTATTCAAAGACCGGGTCATCCTGCGCGCGTTGGCAGCGGGCATCGTGATTGGCGCCGTCTGCTATTTCATCCCCAACCTGATGTTCTCCGGTGAAAGCGTCATCCAAGGCATCGTCGCCAACCCGGCTGAGACCGGGCTGGCGATGCTGCTGCTCATGGCGCTGCTCAAGCCGCCGCTGCTGGCGCTGTCGCTCAAGGGCGGCTACCTGGGAGGGCCAATCTTCCCGACACTGTTTGCGAGCACCATGATCGGGCTTGCCATCAGCCTGGTGGCACCCGGCGTGCCACTGGCGATTCTGGTCATGTGCCCGGCAGCCGGCGTCATCACGTTGCTCTTGCGGGCACCGCTGACCGCGATACTGCTGGTGGCGTTGTTGACCGCGGCGGGTGCAACCCCGACGATGCTTGGGCTGATCACAGTGTCCGCGGCTACCGCGCTGCTTGTTGGCATGTTCATGCAGAAGCGCAGGGCAGGTCGCGAAGTACAACCACTTGATTAGGAGATTGATTATGAGTACGGAACAGAACATTGCCATCCTGGCCGGCTACTTTTCGTTGGCCGCCGCTCAGAAGGATTTCGACGATCTGGAGCAGCTTATCGCAGGCCAACAGATCTCGACCGATGGCGTGATCCTCGTCGAAAAAGACGCCAGCGACCAGGTCCAGGTCAGGCACACCGAGGGCGACCTCATGAACCGCATGCCTCCGGGCCTGGGTGCCAGGCTCAAGCCGGGCATGGCGGTCATTCTGGCCATCGTCCCTGAAGCAGACCGTTTGGCAACCCAACGCGCGCTGGATGGTTCGCTGGCCAAGTCGGTCGCGGTCGTCGACAACAAGGGCCTGATGGACGCGCTGGTGGAGGCCGTGCAGAAGTTCGTACCCGACCGCACGGTGCTGCCGATCCCCGACCGCACCTTCGGCGGGACCATCGGGCGCACACTGCGCGACTCCGTGCCCGACTGGACGATGATCCCCGGGCCAAAGGCGCCACAGGGCGCGCCCAACGTGCTGCTCGTCATCATCGACGACGCCGGCTTTGGTGGCCCAAGCTCGTTTGGTGGCCCGAT
>JAYRNS010000797.1:0-4568 GCA_041912075.1 Anaerolineae bacterium | reverse complement strand
AGGAGATTGATTATGAGTACGGAACAGAACATTGCCATCCTGGCCGGCTACTTTTCGTTAGCCGCCGCTCAGAAGGATTTCGACGATCTGAAGCAGCTTATCGCAGACCAACAGATCTCGACCGATGGCGTGATCCTCGTCGAAAAAGACGCCAGCGACCAGGTCCAGGTCAGGCACACCGAGGGCGACCTCATGAGCCGCATGCCCCCGGGCCTGGGTGCCAGGCTCAAACCGGGCATGGCGGTCATTCTGGCCATCGTCCCCGAAGCAGACCGCCTGGCAGCCCAGCGCGCGCTGGATGGCTCGCCAGCCAAGTCAGTCGCGGTCGTCGACAACAAGGGCCTGATGGACGCCCTGGTGGAGGCCGTGCAGAAGTTCGTACCCGACCGCACGGTGCTGCCAATTCCCGACCGTACCTTCGGCGGGACCATCGGGCGCACGCTGCGCGACTCGGTGCCCGACTGGACGATGATCCCCGGGCCGAAGGCGCCACAGGGCGCGCCCAACGTGCTGCTCGTCATCATCGACGACGCCGGCTTTGGTGGCCCAAGCTCGTTTGGTGGCCCGATCAACACGCCAGCTTTCGACCGTGTCCAGGAGATGGGGTTGACCTACAACCGCCTCCACGTCACGGCGGTCTGCTCGCCGACGCGCGCGGCGCTGCTGACCGGCCGCAATCAGCACCGGGTGGGCTTCGGCTCCATTGCCGAATACCCCGGCCCCTTCCCCGGCTACACGGCCGCCAAACCGCGCAGCTGCACCGCCTTCCCACGCATCCTCAAGGAGAACGGCTACGTCACCGGCGGCTTCGGCAAGTGGCACTTGACCCCGGACAACGTGCAGGGCGCAGCCGGCCCGTTCGACCACTGGCCCAAATCGTGGGGCTTCGACCACTGGTGGGGTTTCCTGAGCGGTGCCGCCGGACAGTACGACCCGATCATCACCCAGGACGACTGGGCGCTGGGTGTGCCCGAAGGCAAGGACGGCAAGTCCTACTACTTCCCCGACGATATCACCGACAAGGCCATCGAGTGGCTGCACGCCGTGCGCGCGCAGGACCACCAGAAGCCCTGGATGATGTTCTACTCCACCGGCTGCTCGCACGCGCCGCACCACGTGGCCAAAGCGTGGGCTGACAAGTACAAGGGCAAGTTTGACCAGGGCTGGGACGCCCTACGGGCAGAGATCCTCGAACGCCAGAAGAAGCTCGGCATCGTGCCGCCGGACACCGAGCTGACCGCGCGTCCCGATCTATTCCCCGCCTGGGACTCCCTCAGCGACGCCCAGAAGAAGCTCTACGTCCGCCAGATGGAGGTCTTCTGCGGCTTCTCCGAGAACGCCGATTGGAACGTGGGCCGCCTGCTCGACGCCGTCGAAGCGTTGGGCGACCTGGACAACACGCTGATCATCTACATCTGGGGCGACAACGGTGCCAGCATGGAAGGCACCACCACCGGCTCGTTCAACGAGATGACCTTCCTCAACGGCATCGTGCTGGACGCCGAGCAGCAGTTGGCGCTGATCGAGCAGTACGGCGGCATCGAGGCGCTGGGCAGCGAGCACACCGCGCCGCACTTCGCCGCGGCCTGGGCGCACGCCATGAACACGCCCTTCCAGTGGGGCAAACAGACCGCCAGCCACCTGGGTGGCACGCGCGATCCGATGGTCATCGCCTGGCCGAGCCGGATCAAGCCGGACCAAGCCCCGCGCGCGCAGTTCACGCACGTGATCGACGTCGGCCCGACGATCCTGGAAGCGGCGGGCATCCCCGAGCCGAAGGTTGTGGACGGCATCGCCCAGGAGCCGATGGACGGTACCAGCTTCCTGTTCACGTTCGACGATGCCGCCGCGCCCGAACGCCACACGATGCAGTATTTCGAGATGTTCGGCGGCCGCGGCATGTACAAGGACGGCTGGTGGGCAGCTTCCCGGCCCAACCGCATCCCGTGGGATTTCTCTCCGGCGACGTTGGCGCAGTTTGGCCCCGCGGCAGACTGGGACCCCGATCGGGACGTGGGCTGGGAGCTGTACGACCTGACCAAGGATTTCTCGCAGGCCCACAACGTCGCGGCCGAGCATCCGGACAAGGTCCAGGAGCTGCAGGAGCTGTGGTGGCGTGAGGCCGAGCGCAACCGCGTACTGCCGCTGATGGCCGGCGTGTCGGTCATGTACGGCATCCTACCGCCGATGCCCACCATCACCCGCTTCAGCTTCATGGGCGACGTGCAGAACATCCAGCGCGGCATGACCCCGCGCATCATGGGGCGATCGTACGCCATCGAGGGTGAGCTGAGCGTGCCCAAAGGCGGGGCCGAGGGCGTCATCGTCGCCAATTCCGACTTCACCGGCGGTTATTCCCTGTGGGTCGACGAGCAGGGCCTGCTGCATCACACCTACTCGCTGCTGGGCGTCCAGGTCTACCGCCAGGTGTCCAGCGAGCCGATCCCGACCGGCGACGTGACGGTCAAGATGCTGTTCGAGATCGACGAGCCGAAGCCGGGCAGCGGTGGCAAGGTGACCCTCTGGGCCAACGACAGGCAGATCGGCGAGGGCCGCCTCGACAAAACGGTGCCGATTGCGTTCACATCGTATGCCGGGATGGACATCGGCCGCGACAACGGCGGCGTGGTCGATTTGACCTACGAGGAGAAGGCGCCGTATGCCTTCACCGGCACGGTGAAAAAGGTCGCCTTCGACCTGCAACCCGTGCAGCCCGACGCCGAGCGCGACTTGCACCATCACGCCGCGATCCATGCGGTGGCGGCTGGCATCGCCGGCTGATCTGGTGCATGCGCGACGAACGCCCGGCGCAGGCTGAAACGTAAAATACTCGACCTGACAGGCCCCTGGGCCTGTCAGGTCTCCCAGACGGGTTGGAGTCATCTACCAGACAGTCGTCCCATGTGCTGGGCGCATAGTGGACAGAACGGATGCATGCTTATGAAAACCACACATCGACTTCTTACTGTGACAGCCATCGTGGCTGTGATCACGATGGTACTTGGCCTGGTGCTCGGAATGGCGCTGCCGGCCTTTTCCAAATCGTCGCTCCTCGCCAGTTTGGCGGCCGCCAGCACACCTACCCCCCTCCCCGGTGCCGCGATCCCGCTGGCACCGATCGCCGATCTGACCTCGCTCAACGCAACGGCGACGCTGGACGTGAACGGTCTGATCGATGGCCAGCGCGCCCAGGGTGACCTGAACGTGGTATTGACGACCAACGACCAGGGGAAGAGCCAGATCAACGTGACAGGCAGTCTGCTGGGTGAACTGGCGGCCCAGGTTGGTGGCTCGCTGGTTGGTCTGTTTACACCGTCGAGCGTTGACATCTACCGCGTCCCCCAGGGCACCTATATCGTCGTCAATGCATTGGTTCCGGTGTGTGTCAAACCCCAGGCCACCGAAGCCACGGCAGCGCTGGACGAGATGAGCCCGCAAAGCCTGTTGGGCATGCTGACCAGCAGCGACGTGGCGCGCGGCCGGCTGGTCGGCCAGGAGACACTGGGCGGGGTGGCCGTCAAACACTACGTGCTTGATGGGGACACCTTCCTCGCGGCCGCGCAGAAGAGCCGCAACCCCAAACTGCAAGCTTTTGCGAAGTCGTTGTGGTCGGCCGAGGATGCCGACCTGTATGTCGACGCCAGGGGTGGTTATCCGGTAGCATTTCGCGGCAGCTTCAGCGGCAGCTACGAACCGCTCAAGTTCGAGGGTGATTTTGGCGTGCAGATCGAATTGACCGACGTCAACGCCAACACAGCGGTCAACCTGCCGTCGTCGTGTAATCGACCCATCTCGCGCTAACAGGCAACCGATGCTGGATTTCGTCCGCCGCCGCTCTCTGTCGCTCACGACCGTCGTGGTGGTTTTGCTGCTCACCTCGGTGCTGCAAACCAGCATTTCCTATTCGATTACCTTCGGCCCGCTGGACACGTTCATCCCGGTCAGTATCCGGCGCAGCACACTTTCGGAAATCTGGCTGACGCTGCGCACGCTGTTGATCCTCACTCTGTTTGTATTGTGGGTCTTGAACCGGCAGCGCACCCTGTTCAAGGCCCTCATCGTGGTCAATAGTGTATTGACCTTCGGGCTGGCGATGAATTTGACCGCCCTGCTGGACGTGCTGTTTCACTTCTCTGCCAAAGGCGTCGACTCCCTGCTGCTCGACGTCGTGATGATGGCCGTCTCGAATATTTTGATCTTCTCGATCTGGTATTGGCTTATCGATCCACCGGGGGTCGAAGAGTCGCCGTACGAGGACACGCCGTGGGATTTTCTTTTCCCGCAGCGCGGCGGTGACCTACCGCACTATGAGTCGTGGCTGCCCCGTTACACAGATTACCTATACCTGGCCTTTACGACCAGCTTTGCCTTCAGCCCGACCGACGTGCTTCCGCTGACACGGCGGGCCAAACTGCTGATGCTGCTGCAGTCGACGGTCTCGATCATCACACTGACCGCGATTGCCGGTGGTGCGATCAACGTCCTGATGGGAGGGAGCTGAGATGACCCACGAACCAACCCTGACACGGGCGCAGCTGACGACGCCGCGCGCCGCGGCCATTGCCGGT
>JAYRNS010000796.1:0-9930 GCA_041912075.1 Anaerolineae bacterium | reverse complement strand
GTTGTTGGCCTCGTAACCGTCGGACAGCCCGTCGCCGTCGCTGTCCCAGTTGTTGGGATCGGTGTTGTAGGGCGGCTCGAGGGTGACGTTGTTGGGGAAGGTGTAACTGGCCAGACCGTCGCCGTCACGGTCCGGGTTCCGGATCAAGTTCCAGTTCCACAGCCCGTCGAGCGTGGCCGGCAAAATGTCGTAGTAGGCCGTGACCTGCCAGTCCTCTTCGCGCAGGTTCTCGCCGTCCTTGGGCAGGACGCGCCGCTCGACGTCCACGTCGCAGGTTTCGTTGTCGAACCGTTCGGGGCGCAGACCCGGTAGGGGCGCGGCGTTTTTCTCGCACTTCTGGAACCAAAACTCGAAGACGATCTCGACCTTGTACTTGGCGGCAAGGTTGAGCGCCGGCTGGTCGAAGCGGTATTCGACGCCGACATCGTTGTCGCAGGCCCATTCGCTGCTGTCGGTGGTGATGATCTGAATGCTGCCTGGGCTGCCGGTGTGCGTCGTCCTGGGTCCGCACTGCGGCGGCTGGTTCTTGCCAATCGAGATCACGTTGGCCGTCGCGATGGGTGTGAACGTGGCCCAGGTTGATGGTGCCACCGCACCTTCCCAGTCGTCGTACTGGCCGGCCGAGTACTCGCCGCCCTCGAACAGACCGTGGTAGCGGTCGCTGAACGTCAGCCGGCTGCCGGCCACAAAGCCATCGGCGCGCATCAGATCGTCGAAGCTGCTGAGCGAAAGGCGCGTGCCGTCGAAGTGGGCATCCTTGGGTTCCTGCAGTATCTCGATGTCTGTAAATGCCTTGGCGATCTCCGCGGCAAACTTGGCCGTCAGGCTGTCGTGGCCGGTGGCGCCGATGATGAAGTCGATCAGGAAGAAAAGCCCGATCAGGATACCGATGGCGACGCCGATGATGATGCCGATCGGACCCAGAAGGCTGAGGAACATGGCCAGGATGCCAACAAAGATGCTGATCATAAAGAAAATGCCGGCCGTATAGGTCGAGGCCACGGCCTGGCCGTAGGCTTGCGCTTTGGCCAGGTTGCTGTCGGTGTTGTTGACGATCAGCGCATAAGCAACCCAGATCAGGATCACCTGGATGGCGAAGAAGATGAAGGCCACGGCAAAGAGCACTACGGTGCCGGTGGCCGTCGCTCTGGCCACGTCCGCCACCCTGCTCGAGATCTTGATGGCCGTCACCACCGCCTGGCCAATCTGGATCAGCAGCCCGACCTGCGAGACGGCGCCCACCACGGTGTTGGCGATTTCCAGCGCCTTGGCGTCGCACTTGTCACCCAGACCGATACAGACGGTGTTGGCAATCTGCATGGCCATGCCGATACCGACGATCGCCAGGCGCGTGAGCAGGAGGGCGGTGCTGATGCCGGCCTTGGTGTAGTTGGTGGCGCTGCCTCCCTTCCATGACTGGATGGCTTGCAGTTTGGCGATGATCTCGGCACCGCCGACGACGGTCATCCCTGCGGGGGAGGCGCTGCCCAGTCCGCCGGCCGCGGCGGGCGGCGCGGCGGCTGGTCCCGCGGCGGCGCGCAGGTTGATCATGTTCCCTCTGTGACTGTTATAGAGGAAAATCCCCGAGGCCATGCCGCTGGCGCTGAGGGCAAAGCTGGGGGTGTGTGAGAAGGCGGTCGAGAGGGCCAGCTGCGTCGAGTAGTAGACCAGATCGTTGGAAAGCTCGCTGACCAGGCTGGCGCCATTGATATCGATGGTGCGTGCCATGCCGGCGTTGCCGATCAGATAGGCCAGATACGCCCCCAGCCGCATGTCGGTCTCGGTGAGCGTGGGATACTGCTGCTGCATCTCGGCCAGCATGTCGTCCCACTGCGACCCGTAGCGGTGCTCCACCAGCTCCATCATGCGGGCCGGGGTCACGGCGTTCCACGACCCGCCGGCGCGGTCGTACATTTGCATACGTACGCTGCGCTCGCGCACCACCGGCACGTCGCTCAGGTTGACGCGCACGGTGTTGGCTTCCAACAGCGCCTGTCGCAGCGTGATGCTCCCGTCGGAGCCGTTCTCCTCGGGAATATTGAAAACGGCGTTGCCACTGGTGGGCGGATTGATCTGGTTGATTTGACCCAGCTCCAGGCTGCCCTGCCGGCTCTCCAGCGCAAACACCAGGGATGCACATTTGAACTGGGCACCGGCCGCATCGGTGCACGAGGGGCCGTTCAGAAAATGCGCATCCAGGAAGTTGCGCGTCTGGTCGACGCCGCCGGCGTAGAGCTGGTCGGCGTGAGGATAAACCTCGAGGGAGCTGACCACCGGTTCGGTCACGCCCCACTTCAGCTCGATGGGTGTGCTGGGCTGTTGAAAACGGTTGACGATCTCACCCAGCGCGGTGCGGCCGGCGGGCTGGCCCTCCATCTGGTCAGCATCCAGGAAGGTGCCCTCCATGCCGTACATCAGGTTGAGCAGCGCCTTGTCCTCGGTGGGTGAGTTGGGCGTGCCAAAGATCGCCATCTCGTGCTCGCCGCTCTTGTTGATGCGCAGCCCGGTGATGCGGAACGGTTCGTAGTACTGGTGCAGGACCTTGACCTGGCTGCTGGTGCAGGGCTGCGAGCGGCCGCACTCGTAGTAGCTGTCGACCTCCCCAGCCACCAGCCACACCAGCCGTGCATTCGCCCAATCGATGTCGCCGCTGCCGGGCTGATAGGCGACCTTACCATAGAAGTTGGTGATGGCGCCCGTGCCCTGGGCAAAGAGCGGGGCCATCAGGGTGCGTTTCGTGTAGGTGCCCGAACCGAATGAGCAGTTTTGCCCCAGGATGCAGGGCTGGAATGTATCGTTGACCTCGACCGTCTTCTCGAAATAGAACGCGCCATAACGGTCCAGCAGGTCCTGCGTGGGGGCCACGCTGGTCTCGATCTCCAGGAAGGGTATGAGGCGGACGTCCTGGGTAGAATTGTTGAGGTCGCGCATCTGACCCTGGTCGTCGAAGGGCCAGTCCAGCGCGCTCAGGGTGAAACGCAGATGGGCAGCGTTCTCCGGCTGGACCTGCAGCTCGATGGTGCGAAAGCCGTCGAAACCATCGTCGGTGATGTTCAGCGTCATCGCCGGCTTGACCGGCGTCACGGTGAAGGGCGAGATGTCCTGGCCGTCGGGCACGCCGTCGCCGTCGCTGTCGTCGTCCCACAGGTTGGGCACGCCGTCGCCGTCCACGTCCCGCGCCGGCGCGGTTCCGTTGGGCGCTGACCATTCGGCCGAGTCCGACAGACCGTCGCCGTCGCTGTCGCCGTTGACCGGATTGCCGTACCAGGTCCGGCCGCCGTGCGAGAAGCCGGTCAGTTCCACGTTGTCAGAGATGTTGTCGTAGTCGCTGTCGATGAGCAGATAATTGGTGCCATAGCAGTTTTCGACAAAGTCGGTCAGACCATCGCCGTCGCTGTCGAGGGTGGACGAGCCAACGCCGCACTCGACGAAGAGTGGATCGACGGTGTTGTCCGTCTGCGGCGCCGCCGGACCGCTCAGCGAGGGGCGAGACGCGGGCAGCGACGGGGTCTGGTCGCGCAGCAGCCGCGCCATGGTCTGCTCGGCCTCGACGCTGATGGCCGGTTTGTCGCTCTCGGCGTTGGCGGTGTCCAGTTTCAAACCCAATGCATTGGCCACCGGCTCGGCCGACGCCGCATTGGCCATACGCTCCTGGAAACGCACGATGTCGAAGACGTGCGCCAGCGGCCCCGCCAGCAGCGCCGCAATCACGAGCACCGCGACGAACGCATAAGCTCCGCGCCGGTGACGCTGATAGAAGCGCACGAAACCCACGGCCAGCAGCAGGATCACAAACAGCAGCAGCCAGGTGGGTGATAGCACCAGCGCACGCGCACCCGACCAAACCGCACCCAGACGCATTCCCAACTCACCCGCCGCGGGGCTGGGGGCGGCGGGCGCGGGGAGCGGCTGCAGCTGCCAACCGCCATCGGCTGTGGGTGCCACGGCCGGCACGAGATTGACCGCACCGTAGTTGAAAAAGTCGATGATCAGGTGGGTCTCGGCGTTGTAGCGGGCGTCGACCTCGGGCATGTACACGGTCATGATCTGGCGACGCGGCAGCCCCTGGCTGTCGATCCAGATCTCGCCGCTGCCCGTCATGCGCTGCAGGTTCTGCGGCGGCTGGAGCTGCACACCCGCCGGCATCTGACCCCGCAGCTGGCGCTCGAACTCGTTCAGCGTGTTGACGGCCATCTGCGGCCCGTCGATGTCGAACTGGTAGCGGGTAAACTGCTCGCCGCCCGCCGTCACCGGCTCCAGCTCGCGCACACTGCCGGCGGCGTCGATGTAGTCGAGGTAGTTGGAGGTCGGCGCACCCAGGCTAAAGGGGTTGCTCACTTCCTCGAGCTGGCCTTCACGCAGCATAAAGGTCTTCAGCCCATCCTGGATCAGAGTGGCCGCGCGGTGTTCGCCCATGCCCATGGCCAGGCTGATCTCGAGACGCGAACGGTCGCGCCCCTGTATGTCCCCTTCCAGGTGCCAGGTCAGCTGCTGGCTGCTTTCGCCGATCATCGTGGCGACAGCCTGCGGGTCGAGCTTCTGCTCGATGTCCGCCGTAAATTGATAAGAACCGGCGGCCCGTGCCCGCTGCAGCGCCTCGTCCAGACCGCTGCTTTGTGCCGACGCGGTGGGCAGGGCGGTGGTGAACAGGGATACAATCATGACGAGAACAAGGGCCAAGAGGGCAGCACTGGCGACCCGTGGGTGTCTCATGGTCTCAACCTCCGCTGAAAGAAGGAAAATCGGGCAATGAGGAGCCGGAAGCGCGGCGGGAATCAAAACGATGTGGATGCAGCGCGTCGCGCCGCGCCAAGCTTAGCACAGGCAACGTCAATGATTCGTCAATCCATTTCGCCCCAGACGTCGGGGTTTGTTGACGTTGACTTTCGTATTTTGCCATTGCCACGTATAATGGCGGTCAACGCGCAGCCAATCGTTGGAGCAAACCGGGCGCATCCAATGGCACGACTCCGCTTGACCTTCCTTGGCACTTTCCACGCAACGCTGGATGGCCAGCCATTGACCAGGTTTGGTTCCGCCAAAACCCAGGGCTTGCTGGTCTATCTGGCGATGACGGCCGGCCAGCCGCAGGCGCGGCTGGTGCTGGCGACTTTGCTGTGGCCCGAGGACAGCGAGTCGACGGCATCGCACAACCTGCGCCAGGCGATCTATCATCTCCGCCAGCTGCTTGAACCGGCCGCGCAGGGAGACGCGCGCGCCGAACCTTATCTGCTCGTCACCCGCCAGATGGTCCAGTTCAACCCGGCCAGTGACTACGAACTGGACGTCGCCCACTTTCTCGCGTCCCTGCACGGGGGTCACCAGGACGAGGCGGCGGCCGGTTATTCCGGTGATCTGCTGGCGGGGCTGGTGGTGGACAGTGCCCCTTTCGAGGAGTGGCAGCGCGTCCAGCGCGAGCAGCTGCACCGTCAGGCGATGAACCTGTTACACCAGCTGGCGGAGCGTGACTTGCAGCAGGGAACGGCCGACCGTGCACAGCAGTATGCGCAGCGCCAGCTGGCGCTGGACCCGTGGAGCGAGCCGGCGCACCGCCAGCTGATGCAGGCCCTGTGGCTGGCCGGCGAGCGCGGCGCGGCCCTGGCCCAGTTCGATACCTGCTGCCGGATTCTGGCCGCCGAGCTGGGGGTGCAGCCACAGGCTGAAACCGTCCAACTGGCCCAGCAGATCCGCGAGGGGCTTTCACTCCCGCACCCCGCCGGCGGGCCGCCGGCCAGACCGGCACCCCAGCACAACCTGCCGGCACCCTCCACCTCGATCGTGGGCCGGGAAGCCGAGCTGGAGCGGGTCCAGGCCCTGCTGGCCTGCGACGACTGCCGCCTGATCACGATCACGGGCATGGGTGGGATTGGCAAAACCCGTTTGGCCCTGGCGGTCGCACGTGCCCAGTTAGGGGCGGGTTGGCAGGAGATTTATTACCTGGCCCTATCGCCGGTCGTGCCACTGGCTTCCTCGGAGGCGTTGGCGCACGCCCTGATGCAGGTTCTGGAAACGGCCCGGCCCGACGTAAGCCCGCAAAAAGAGCCGGCCCGCGCCGTCCTGCTGCGCCTGTGGCACAGCCGCCAGGTGCTGCTGGTGCTGGACAACTGCGAGATGATTCTGGCCGGCGGCGAATGGCTGGGCGACCTGCTCGAGGCGACACCGGGTCTCAAAATTCTCACCCTCTCCCGGCACCGGCTCAACTTGCGGTCGGAATGGGTCGTTGCGCTGCAGCCGCTGGCCGCCGCACCCGCCAACTACGCCGCGCTGACCCTCAGCCCGGCCGCGCAGTTGTTCGTCCAGCGCGCCGGCCAGGCGCGCCCGCAGTTCCACGTTACGGCGCAAAATCTGCCCTGGATCGACCAGATCTGCCAGCTGCTGGATGGTTTGCCGTTGGGGCTGGAGCTGGCGGCGGCCCAGGTGCGCCGCTTTACCACGCGCCAGGTTGCCCAGCAGCTGGTCGCCAGCGCGTCGACTTTGTCATCGGACGAGCTGGACCGGCCAGCCCGCCACCGCAGCCTGACCGCCGTCTTCGAGAGTTCGCTGGTGCAGCTGGCACCGCGGGAACGCCAGACCTTTCAGCGTCTGGCGGTGTTCCAGCGTGGTTTTACCCTGGAAGCGGCGCAGGTCGTGGCCGGCACACTGCCGGCGAGCATTTTCCGCCTGGTCGATTCTTCGCTGCTTGATTTCGATGCCGCACGCCAGCGCTTCCTGCGCCATCCGCTGCTCTATGCGTATGCTCTGGAGAAGCTGCGCGAAGCACCGGACGAGGAACAGGCCGCGCGCGCACGGCACGCCGCCTACTTTGCCACGTTTCTCGACCAACGGCGCGACGCCCTGCGTGGTTTTGGACAGGCCGCCGTGCTGCGTGAGATCGAGGCCGAGCTCGACAACATCCTGGGTGCCTGGCGGTGGGCCGTCGAACAGCGGCGGTTGGACCTGCTGGCCCAGGCCATCGAGCCGCTGCACGATTATCACCTCACCCGCGGTCTGCACGAGCAGGGCGAGCAGCTGTTCGGCGAGGCTGCCGCTTCGATCCGGCAGCACATCCAGGCGAGTACATCGCCCGCGCCGTCAGACCAGGCGATGGTGTGTGCGCTGCTGGCCAGGAAAGTTTTTTACTTGTATGCCCGCGGGCGGTTTGTCGAGGCCCTGGAGACCGGCCGCGAGATCGAGCAGCGGGGCGAGGCCTGCCCGGATGCCGTGCGGGTGATGGCCAATCGCTGGTGTGGTAATGCGCTGATGCGGTTGGGCCGGCTGGAAGAGGCGCACGATCGGCTGGAACACGCTTTGGCCCGGAGCCAGGCGCTGGGTGATGTCAGCAGTCAGGTCGAAGCGCTGCGCAGCCTGGTGAGCCTGCACGTGATGCAGGGCAACCTGATCGAAGCCTGGCGCCTTTTCGATCAGGTCTGGGCGCTGCGTGGCCAGGTGCGCGCCCGGGACGAGTGGCTGATGTGGCGGCTGCGCGGGCACCTGGCGATTGAGGGGCACGATTATGCCCAGGCGCTGGCGGCCTATCAGCAGGCATTGGCCTGCGTGCAGCAGATCGAAGACAGCTTCGCCCAGCTCCTGCTCGAGGAGCGTCTGGGCGAAACCTACCTGGGGATGGGCGAGCTGGCGCTGGCGCACGATTTCCTGGCGCGGGCCCTGGCCGGTTTCCGCAGCGCCGGTGCCGGCGAGTACCAGGTCCTCGCCAGCTTTCACCTCAGCCGGGTCCTGGCCCTGACCGGCCAGCCCGAACCGGCCGCCCAGCTGCTGCGCGAAGCCCTCAGCCTCGCCCAACAGCTCGGCTCCTACCGCCAGATCGAACGCATCCAGGCCGCGCTGCAAGGGCTGGCGGCTTAATCAAAAGTTGGCAAGTCTTGCAGACTTGCCAACTTTGGCCAGGCGCAAATGGTCGCCCTTGCCGTCAACAAACAGGGGCAACGAATCAGCGAATGATGCCTGGTTCGTTTCGTTTATTCGTGACCCTCATTCGTTGATGGCAAGGACGACCACGAACGAATCAAACCAGGCGGCATTCGCCGATCGTCGCACCTACCTTGCGCGCCAGGCGGCGTATCGCCACGAAATCGAATGAGGCATTTGCATACGGGCGCGTCAAACCAGCGCGATCTGCAGCCTCCGCCCCAGCGCGTAGGCGGCCTTTTCAAGTGTCGTCAAGGTCGCCGAGTCGCTCTCAGGATCGAGCAACCTGTCTATTGCGGCCCGGCTGGTGTTCATCCGGCGGGCCATCTCGGCCTTGGATACCTGCTGTTCTGCCATCAGCCGCTCGATCTGAAAAGCCAGTACGCGCTTGGCGGCAACCGCTTCGGCTTCCACCAGCAAACCTTCCTCTGCCAGAAAATCGTCCAGGCTGCTGCCCAAATGCTGTTCGTTCATGATCATCCTCGTTCCTGGTTACCCGCGCAAAGATTTGAGTCGCTGCCTGGCCAACTGCAGGTCTTCTGCCGGCGTCTTCTGCGACTGCTTGATAAACCCATGCAGCAGAACCATCGTATCGCCTTCCACGGTAAAGATCACACGAGCAATACGGTTGCGCAGCCTGGAGCGGACCTCCCACAACTGAGGCTCCAGTTTTCGAATCAATGGCATCCGAGGGGCCAGCCATACTGCGCGGTTTTCAGATCATCGCCGATGATCTTGCGATCTTCCAACGGCAGACTCTTGAGCCATTCGCGCACAGGCTCGTTGCCCGTCGTCGTCTTGAGAAGAGCACACGCAACCGCATTCCATCTTCCATGCGGGAAGTGTACCACAAATGATACGTGCGCGCAAGATGGCCGATCCTTTTTCTTCGCGGGTGGTGGTATTGCCGAGGGGCAAAGGAGGGAGTGCGCTACTTCCATCGCCAGTGGCCGTCCACGAATAGGGATCACGAATGCGCAAATCAAACCAGGTGGCATTCGTTGCTCGTCGCATCTCACAACGTGCAGCTCTGGCCCCACTGCGCCGTGGCCAGTTGGATGTCCACGATGTCGATCCGGCCATCGGGCCGCAGGTCGAAACGACCGTCCCACCCTGGTGTGCCCGACGTCTGGCCCCAGCGGGTGGCGATAGCGATCAGGTCATCGACGTCGACCGTACCATCGCCGTCGAAGTCGGCACAGGCGATATTGTCCTGTACCGACCAGTCCGACAACTAGGTGATGCCGGCCGCAGTCGCCTGGGGGCAGTAAAGCAACCCGGTCAGCCGGCAGGCATTGGAGGCGACTACCAGATAGGCATAGCAGCGCTCAGCACCAGTACGGCACTCAACAGAAGGAATCGAGGTCTCAGGATTATCGCTCCCTGGTCGCACGGGCGTCTCTGTGTGACCTTATTCTTATCTCGCTGTGACACCCTTCGATGGCCCGGCACGGGTCGGACCGCCGAGGAATTGGTCTCTACTTACGGATCAACGGCAGATACACCGGTCGCGCCAGCACCACCGTCGCCGTCGGTGTGGGACTGGGCGTGTTTGTGGGCGTCTGTGTTGGTGTATTCGTTGGGGTGGGCGTATGCGTCGCCGTGGGTGTACTCGTCGGTGTGGCCGCGGGTGTATTCGTGGGCGTTGGCGTCACTGTCGGCGTGACCCCACACGGCGTGAACTGGGTTGGCACGACGTCTGCCCGGTTGAGGAGCAGCACGGCGTCGAGCTGCGCCAGGGGTTCGCGAGCCTGGAAGCGCACGCTGTGTGTGCCAGGGGGCAGGGCAAAGGGCTGCTGGGGCAGGGCCATCGACGAGATCGCCTGCCAGCCGAACACCCAGCTGTTGTTGATAGGTTGGATCTCGATAGCTACGGGTGCCCCGCCGTCCACGCTTACCCAGAACGAGTTATGCGTCCAGTCAATCCCTTTGGCCCGCGCCCAGAGGTAATAGTCGTCGTCGTAGGGTACCGTGAGGTCAAAGGTAACTGCATCGTTCGAACCCACGCCTGTAGATGCCACATAC
>JAYRNS010000795.1:0-1724 GCA_041912075.1 Anaerolineae bacterium | reverse complement strand
CGACGGCACCAACTGGACTACGTATGCGACTCCTGCGCTGCGCAAGGGCGCGAACTGGGACAGCGGCCAGATCTACCGCTCCACCCTGATCTATGACGCCGACACCGACATGCTGCGGGTCTGGTACTCGGCCAACAATGGGTCTGTCTGGCGCCAGGGATATGCGGAACGCAAGTACACCGACTTCCTGCAGGCATTGAGCGGCACCAACACGCTCGTGCTGACGGGCAGCGGTACCTGGTCGCAGTCCACGCAGCAGGCGGCGCGCGGCAGCGGGTCAGGCCGGTTCGTCCAGAATACAGGGTCGGACTTCAGCGTGGCGCTTAGGCACAGCAGCTATGGGGGACTTGTCCAAGAGTGGGAGATGTATGACAGCCTGGATTCCACCGCGACCAGCATGGTTGGCCTGCAGTCGGGCCAGAACCAGGTAACGGTGGGCGTAGCCACGAACGTTTCCGCCAACCGGTACGTATGGCAGGACGCGGCCGGCCAGGCAACCGCCACCAACGTAACCCGCACCTTAGGCTGGCACACCTTTGGCATCCGGCTCGCAACCAATGGCGTGGCCACGTTCATCATCGACGGCAGCGAGGTCGGCAGCACGTCGACGCCGCTCACAAGCAGCGACACGACGATTCTGCGCGGGGCGGCGGCCAGGACCACCACATACTACGTGGACGATCTGCGCATCCGGCGCGCGCCTGCTGCCGAACTCGTAGTCACGGTGAACGGCGCAGCTGTGCCCACGGCGACGCCTACTCAGCCGCCGACGGCCACGCCGGTGCCGGCAGCCTTCCCCTCCACAGGTGTATTGGACACGTTCGATCGGGCCAACGGCGCGATCGGCAGCAGCTGGGCCGGCACGACGAGCGGCTTCAGCATCAGCAGCAATCAGCTTGCTGTCGGCAGCACCGGCGAAGACCTTTACTGGAAGCCAACGGCTTACGGCAACGACCAGGAAGCGTACGTCACGCTGGCGACAATTCCCGCCAATGCCGCCGAGATCGGCCTGATGCTCAAGGCACAGGCGGGTGATGGGTCAGACACGAGCCTGATCGAGGTGTTTTACAGTCCGCAGAAGAAGGTGGTCCAGTTGTGGGTTTACACGGCGGGGACAGGCTGGGAGCTCGTCGGGCCAGACATCGCGGTTACCTTTGCGGCCGGCGACCGGTTTGGCGCACGTGCCCGTTCCGACGGCATGATCGAGATCTATCGTAACGGCGTTTTGCTTGACGTGCGCGGCCTGTCAAACTGGGCCTACCGCTTTGGTGGCGGCTACGTCGGGCTCTACATGTATTCCGCCAGCGGCACGCTGTTGGACAACTTTGGCGGCGGCAGCGTAAATACGGGGCAGCCAACCAGCACGCCGGCTGCGACCGCCACCGCAACGGCGACCTCCACCGCGACTCGGACTCCAACGCCGGTACCGCCCACGGCAACGGCGACCGCCACGGCAACACGGACTCCGACGCCGGTACCACCAACCGCCACCGCAACGGCTACAAACACACCGACGAACACGCCGGTGCCACCCACCGCCACTGCGACGGCTACCAACACACCGACGAACACGCCGGTGCCGCCCACCGCCACTGCGACGGCTACCAATACTCCGACGAATACACCGGTGCCGCCCACTGCCACAGCGACGGCGACCAACACGCCGACGAATACGCCGGTGCCGCCAACCTCAACAGCTACCAGTACTCCGACGAACACGCCGG
>JAYRNS010000794.1:0-3686 GCA_041912075.1 Anaerolineae bacterium | reverse complement strand
GAAACACTTGTACTTGCCAAAGCGCAAGCTATGCTTGCGCACGCCAAAGTGCAGGAAACACTTGTGCTCGCCAAAGCGCAAGCTATGCTTGCGCACGCCAAAGTGCATGCCAAATGGGGAAGTGGTGGTTTGGGTTTTGCATGCCAATGTGGTAACATCGGCTCACGATTCTGTCACAAAGAGGTCTTTTGGTGAGTGAAACGCAAGTAAACAACACGCCACGCGGGGCATTGATCGTCCTGGCGGTTGGGGATGTGGTAAGCCTGGTTCTGTTTTCTCTGATCGGACGGCAGTCCCACGCCGAGACCCTGACCCCGCAGTCGATCTTGATGACCGCCGCGCCATTTGTCGTTGCCTGGTTTATCGTAGCTTCCGTGCTGCGGGCCTACCGCCCCGTCTTGCTGACTTCGCCGCGTGTGATGTTTATGCAGTCGTTGGTTGTGGCAATCGGTGCGGGTGCGTTGGGTGTGTTCTTGCGGTCCGGACTGCTGCGCACACCGATCGTACCAACGTTCTTGCTGGTCGCTATACCCATGGTCACTCTGTTCGTGGTGGGCTGGCGCCTTATCTTTGTTTGGGTCTACCTGCGGTTACACCCGGTCGTCGACACACCGGCCGGCGTCCCGACGAAAGCCAAGAAGAACCAGTCGTGAACCCAAGATCGCTCAAACTGCTGGAGTACGACAAAATCCTGGAACGCCTGGCCGAGTTCACGGAATTTTCCGGTGGCCAGGAGCAGGTCATGGCACTGCTGCCAACCGATGACCTGCGCCAGGCCCAGGAATGGCAGGCCGAGACCGCCGAGGCGCGCCGTCTGCTGCCCGACATGCCGGCGCTGCACCTGGGGGGTGTTTACGATGTGCGGCCTCTGGTCAGCCAGGCTGAGCGTGATGCTACGCTGCGTCCGGGTGAGCTGCTGGATGTGCGCAGCACGCTGCTGCGCGCGCGGGCGCTGCTGCGCGCCCTGGGCCGCCTGAACGACGAGGCACCGCACCTGGCTGACCTGGCTGCGCGCCTCTATCCGTGTGACAACGTCACGCAGGAAATCGGGCGCTGTATCAACGAGCGTGGCGAGGTGCTCGATTCGGCCAGTGAAGCACTGGGTCGTATTCGCCGTGAGCTGAAGATCGCCCACGACCGCCTGATGACGACCTTGCAGCGCATGGTGACCTCCACGTCCAATGCGCCCTACCTCCAGGAACCGATTGTCACCCAACGCCATGGCCGTTATGTGATTCCCCTGCGCAGCGAGTTCAAAGGACGTATTCCCGGGCTGATCCACGACCAATCGGGCAGCGGTGCCACGCTGTTTATCGAGCCGCTGGCGACCGTCGATTTGAACAATGCCTGGCGCGAGCTGCAGCTGGCCGAAGAGGAAGAGGTGCAGCGCATCCTGCTGTCTCTGACGCAGCTGGTGGCCGACGAGGGAACCTACATCCGGCGTACGGTGGAGACCCTGGCTCACCTCGACCTGGTGCTGGCACGCGCCCGTTACGCCGATGCGCTGCTGGCCAGCGAGCCACAGCTCGTGCCGTTCCGGCCACAATCACCGCACCGCCACCCGCGATCACGCCGCCGCCAGGAGACACCGACCGTTGACCCGGCCATCGACCTGCTGCACCCTGGCTCGACGATCAATCTGAAACGGGCGCGTCATCCGCTGCTGGACCCGGTCAGGGTGGTGCCGATCGACGTCTGGATCGAGCCGGACTATTACGTGCTGGTGGTCACCGGGCCGAACACCGGTGGTAAGACCGTGGCGCTCAAGACGGTGGGGCTGCTGGCGCTGATGGCCCAGTCGGGTATGCAGATTCCGACCGACGAGGGCAGCGAGCTCTCCGTGTTCGAAGGCATCTACGCCGACATCGGCGACGAGCAGAGCATCGAACAAAGTCTTTCCACCTTCAGCTCGCATCTGACCAATATCATCGACATTTTGGATGAAGCGGACAACCGCTGTCTGGTGCTGCTGGACGAGCTGGGTGCGGGCACCGACCCGGAGGAAGGCTCCGCACTGGCACGCGCCCTCCTGGCCAACTTCCTCGAGCGCGGCGTGACGTTGTTGGCCACCACCCACTATTCGGACCTGAAGGTATTTGCCCAGGGCACACCGGGTGTGCGTAATGCCAGTGTCGAGTTCGACCTGGACACGCTGTCACCCACGTTCGAGCTGCGCATCGGTCTTCCGGGTCGTTCGAATGCGCTGGCTATCGCCCGCCGTCTTGGTCTCCCTGAGCCGATCGTGGCCCAGGCTGAAGCCCTGGTACGCCCTGAATCGTTGGAATCGGAGGCGCTCCTGGCTGAGATCAAGGCCGCACACAACACGGCCCTCAAAGCCCAGGGCGAGGCGGAGATCCGTGCCCGCCAGGTACAGGTGCTCGAAGCCGACCTGCGCTACCAGCTGGCCCGCATCGAAGAGGCACGCCGCGAGGTGTTGAACGAGGCGCGCACCCAGGGGCAGGCCGAGCTCGACACCCTGCTGGCCGAGCTGGACAACCTGCGGCAGCAGCTGGCCAACCTGGGGCCTTTTGTGACCGGCGAATCGACCCACCAGGCCTTCCTGGCCCAGGCCGAAGAAATCGTAGCGGCGCGCAGCCAGACACAGACGCCACTGCCCGCAGTCGTGGAGGGTGAACGCGCCGCGCCAACACTCGACGGCCCGATTGCACCTGGGGACAGGGTATGGGTCACCACCCTGCACGCCAGTGGTGTCGTGGCCAGCATGGACGAACGGGAGGCCCAGGTCATGATTGGCTCGTTCCGCCTGACCGTGCCGCTGGCCGATCTGGAGCTGCGCGAGCGGGCCAGCGCCGCGCGCGACGAAGTGCCGGGCGGTCGTGTCCGTACGAGTGGCGGCAGCCTGGCCAGCAGTCCTGGTATGGAGATCGACCTGCGTGGCCAGACGGTGGATGAAGTGTTGTCAACGCTCGAGAAATACGTTGACGACGCCTATTTGGCGGGGCTGCCCTGGGTGCGCATCATTCACGGCAAAGGCACCGGCACCCTGCGCCGCGTGGTGCGCGACGAGCTGCGACGTAACCCACTGGTCAAAGAAGTGCGTACGGGTGAAGCGGCCGAAGGGGGTGACGGCGTGACCGTCGTCAAATTGCTGGCGATGCAGGATTGAAATCGATCGGGCACAAACCCGCAAGGTCTCAACCGTCACTGCGGCGGCATGCAACCATCCACGGTAACCATGGCCGGCACCCACCCGTTACACTTGCCAGTTGTATCATACTGAGCAGAGGATGACTACCGAGCATGCGCCCACGTGATCCCGATCCGATCGACACAGCCGTGGTCACGGCTGAGCCTGGCTCACGCTGGTTTCAGCTGACCTGGCGGATTGCCCTGAGCCTGGCGATTTTGTGGCTGACCTTGCAGCTGCGCTAATTCCAAACCACTCGCACATTTGTGCGAGTGGTTTGCGTATACCCACCGCTTGAAGTAAAATAGCCTCGCCAGTGAATGCAAAATGACCCCAAGACAGAAGGCGCAGTGAGCGTGGACAACTTCGAGCGTTTTGGTTTCTTCTATCTTGGCCGGCCCTACGAACCACAAAGTGGACAGCTGAGCACAGCACCACTGCTGTACGAGGGTCGTGACCTGACGACGCACGCGATGTGCGTGGGGATGACCGGCAGTGGCAAAACGGGTCTTGCGATTGGTCTGATCGAAGAAGCGGT
>JAYRNS010000793.1:0-1617 GCA_041912075.1 Anaerolineae bacterium | reverse complement strand
TGCGCGGCGACGTAGGTGCCGTGCAGGCCGCGGTGCTCGCGGGTGCCCAGGTGGGTATGGGCGTTGGTCAGGTCGTGAGTACACACGTCATCCCACGACCCCACAGCGATTTGGAGGCGATGACTGCCCAACTCGTGCGTGGCCCAGCCGTCGTAACCGTGGCGGAACCGGCGGCAAAGGCGGCGCGCCCACCACGCAAGAAGAAACCTGTACCGTCACCTGAACCAGCTGCGCAAGCTGAGGCTGCACCTGCGGTACCGGCCGGAGAATTGGTTGTGGCCGAAGAAGAACCCTTGCCGGTTGTCATTGCCCAGGAAGTCACCGTCGACGAAGCCGGCGAGATAACGTTCGTCGAAGAGGTTGTGTTTGAAGAGGGGACCCCTGCGGCCGAGGTGTGTAATCTGTGTGGTGACCCGGCCTGCTCGCGGCGCAAAGGACAGCCGCACCGGTTGTGTATGCATTGGGAGTCATAACCGTGGACGACACCCTCATTGTCCAAATCGTCTTGCGTGTGTTGGCCAGGCTCAACCTGGGACCGTTCAAGGTGCCGGCCAGGAACGTGCTGGTGATCTTCAGCGGTGCCTCGTCGGGTTACCTGGCCGGCGAGGAAGCCATGACGTGGCTGTCGCAGGCCGGTCACCGGGTGACCAGTGTGCTGACACCCTCGGCCGAGGCGATGCTGGGTGCGGAGCGCAGCCGCAAGGCCGGGGCGCACGTAATCATCGATGCCCACACCTGGGCCGATTCGCCGGGCCTGGTGCGCGCCACTGACCTGGTGCTGCTGCCCACGCTGTCGATGAACCTGGCCGCGCATCTGGCGCTGGGGATGCTTGACAGCCTGGTGACCACACTGACGATTGGTGCCCGTCTGGCCGGCAAACCGGTGGTGGCGATCCGTGACGGCGCTGATTTGGACGGGCCGGCCGGTCTGATCTTCGGCAATGGCCAGGCCGCACCGGCGCTGCGGGCGCAGATCCAGGGACACCTGGCAACCCTGGCCTCTTATGGGATCGAGCTCGTCAGCGAACAGGATTTCCAGCTGGCGGTGGAGCGTCACCTCAGCGGCCAGGTGCGGCGTGCGGCTTCGGGCACGACGATGCTGGCGGCGCCGCACCTGAGCGGCGTCATCACGCAGGCCGACCTGGCAACCTTCCCGATTGGAACGACGGTCCGCCTGGCGGCCGGCAGCCGGGTAACGGCACTGGCACGTGAGACGGCCCACCGCCTGGGTATCAAACTGGTGTTGGATTGATCTGTTGCTTATGGAGTGGCAGCTATGAAAATTGGAAAAGTCATCGGCACGGTGGTATCGACTCGCAAGGACGAGGCGCTGGTCGGGTTCAAGCTGTTGGTGATCGAACCAGATGACGGTGGGGAGCGCCTGGTGGCCATCGACACGGTCGGTGCCGGCGTCGGTGAGCGTGTATTGGTCGCCACCGGCAGCGCGGCACGGGTGACACTTTCGGTCCATGCGCCCGTCGATGCGACGGTGGTTGGGATTATCGATACGGTCAACCTGTAACCATGGGCGAGAATACGCAGCACAGCCAGCCAACCGGTCCGGCACCCGGGTCCAACACGCCGCCAAGTCATGCCGGTCACATCTACACACGGTTC
>JAYRNS010000792.1:0-7179 GCA_041912075.1 Anaerolineae bacterium | reverse complement strand
GCAAAAGGCCCGTCAACCTCTGGCATATCCGCCACCAGCAACCCATGATCGATGCTGGCTGGCTGCTCAGCGGCAGAGTCCACCGTTGCCGGCACGCCTCCCGGATCAACGCCGGATACCGTCCGGTCCGGCGAACTGGCCACTCCGAGCTCGCCAGTGGCCGGTAGCTCATTCTGGGGCAACCCGGTATCTTGGTTCATGCGTTTATTATACCATACGCAAAGACACCTATACCCATGTTCTGTTGAAACCTGAGGTCTTGAGGCGATACGGCATCCCAAAAACTCCTGGTTTCTCCAGAACATGAGTTTAGGTGCATAGATGTGCGTCCACAAAACACAGTCTCGGCTCCAACCTCCACCTTCCAACCTCCAACCTCCAACCCCCATCCCCCAAATCCAAAATCGCAAATCCAAAATCGGCTTGCCCTTTCCCCGCCCTCATGGTAAAATGCAGTGGGTTGTTACAAATTCCGCAAATTCACTGCAAACTGACCGACAAAGTAGCGTACGGGTCAACCGGTGCCGGCTGTCCTCTGGCACGGCGCCGATCAACAAAGGAGCTGCAACTTGAACCTGCAAGAGTATCAAGCCAAGCGCATTTTCGCCAAGTATGGTGTACCGATCCCGCGCGGCGAGGTGGCGACCACTGCGACCGCCGCGCGCGACATTGCCAGACGGCTCAATACGCGCGTGGTCATCAAGTCACAGGTGCTGGTAGGTGGCCGCGGCAAAGCCGGCGGCATCAAGCTGGCCGAAACACCGGACGACGCCGAGGCAGTGGCCGACAAAATCCTGGGAATGGAAATCAAAGGTCTGAAGGTGCGCAAAGTGTTGGTGGATGAAGCGGCTGCCATCGACACGGAGCTCTACCTGGGGATGGTGATCGACCGCGCCCAGCGACGGGTGATCATGATGGGATCGAGCGAGGGCGGTGTCGATATCGAGGAGGTTGCGGCCACCGCACCCGATAAGATCATCAAAGTAGCCATCGATCCTTTCCTGGGTTTGAAGGACTACCAGGCGCGCGAACTGGCCATCGGTATGGGGGTCAGCCGCGAGCTGACCAACGATTTCATCAAAATTGCGCGTGCACTCTATGCCGCATTCGTGCAGAGTGACGCCTCCCTGGCCGAGATCAACCCGCTGGTCATCACCAAAGACGCCAAACTGCTGGGCGTCGACGGTAAGATGTCGATCGACGACAATGCGTTGTTCCGTCATCACGACCTCGACGAGATGCGTGACGTCGATGAGGAAGACCCCTACGAGGCCGAGGCCCGCCGGTTTGGTCTGAGCTACGTCAAACTCGACGGTGAGATCGGCTGCATGGTGAACGGTGCCGGTCTGGCCATGGCGACGATGGATATCATCAAACACTACGGTGGCTCACCCGCCAATTTCCTCGACGTCGGTGGTGGTGCCCAGGCCGACAAGGTGGCCGCGGCGCTGCGCATCATCCTGTCGGACAAAAATGTCAAGGCCGTGCTGTTCAACATCTTCGGTGGCATCACCCGCTGCGATGAGGTGGCACGCGGGATCCTGACGGCCCTGGATGAAGTACCCACCAGCGTACCCATGGTCGCACGCCTGGTCGGCACCAATGAGGCTGAGGGTCGCGCCATTCTTGCTGATGCCCACATGGGCACCGCCGCCACCCTGGATGAGGCCGCGCAGAAAGCGGTCCAGGCGGCACGCGGGGAAATCACCTTCTAACATTGACATAATATGGAGAACGGGATGGAAGACTGCATCTTTTGCAGCATCATTGCCGGTGCTGCACCGGCCGAGATGGTCTATGCTGACGATGACCTGGTGGCGTTTATGGACATTTTTCCCGCCAGCCGTGGGCATCTGCTGATCGTGCCGCGCACCCACACCCGCAGTCTGTACGACACGCCGCCTGAGCTGGCTGCACAAACCATGGCGTTGGCCGCCCGGCTGGCACCCGCGCTGCGTGATGCCACCGGTGCCGACGGCATGAATGTCTGGCAGTCGAGCGAACGCCCGGCAGGGCAGGCAGTTTTCCATTTTCACGTCCACATGCTGCCGCGCTACCGCAACGACGGTATTCCTGTGCCTGGCAACCGCAGCCGCGCCGATGCCGCCGAGCTCAGCGCCCTGGCAGCCGCGATTCGCACCCATATCGAACGCTGACACCCAGTGGTTCGGGCGGGACGCAGAATCGCACGCCAAACTTCGACACGAGTCGAGGAGGACTCTGAATGAGTATTATCGTCAACAATGACACGCGACTGATCGTGCAGGGCATCACCGGGCGCGAGGGCGCGTTTCATACCAAACAAATGATCGACTACGGCACCCCAGTCGTGGGTGGTGTGACGCCCGGCAAGGGTGGCGAGTGGACGCTGGGCGTGCCGGTGTTCGACACGGTGCGCGAGGCGGTCAACGCCACCGGTGCCAACACGTCCATCATTTACGTGCCAGCCCGTTTTGCGCCGGATGCCATTTTTGAAGCGGCCGACAGCGGCATTGCCGTCGTGGTCTGCATCACCGAAGGCGTGCCGACGCTGGATATGATCAAGGTGCGCGCATTTCTCGACCAGACCGACGTGCGCCTGATCGGACCCAACTGCCCCGGTGTGATTACGCCCGGCGAGGCCAAAGTCGGCATCATGCCTGGCCACATCCATACGCCCGGCCCGGTTGGGGTTGTTTCGCGCAGCGGCACCCTGACCTACGAAGTGGTTTATGCCCTCACCGAGCGTGGCATTGGCCAGTCGACGGCGGTGGGCATCGGCGGCGATCCAATCATCGGCTCGACGTTTATCGACATCTTGCAGTTGTTCGAAGACGACGATCAGACCGAGCTGGTGGTGATGATTGGCGAGATTGGCGGCACCGACGAAGAGCGGGCCGCGGAGTTCATCGCGCAGCGCATGAGCAAACCGGTGGTCGGTTTCATCGCCGGGCAGACGGCACCGCCCGGCAAACGCATGGGGCATGCCGGCGCCATCATTTCTGGCGGCACCGGTACGGCGGGCGAAAAGATCGCCGCCCTCAACCGTGCCGGTGTGCCTGTTGCGGCCACCCCCATCGAGATCGCCGGGTTGGTGGCCGAGAAGCTGAGTCGTTGACGGTTGACTTCGCATTCAACCTTGAACACCATTCTCAATCAGGTCATTGCGCTACTGCGTAACTGGCAGTTACCGGCCTGGCTGGTGGGTGGCACGGTACGTGATAGCTTGTTGGATCGACCAGCGCACGACATCGATCTGGTCGTACCCAACGGGGGGCTGCGCCTGGCCCAGGCACTTGCCGATACGCTGGGCGCAGCCTATTACCCTATGGACAGCGCGCGCGACGTGGGTCGCGTGGTCCTGCGGCTCGCCGACGGCACCCGGGTCGACATCGACGTGGCCCGGCTGCGCGAATCCACGCTGGAAGACGACCTGTTTGCGCGCGATTTTTCGATCAACGCGATGGCGCAGGACGTGCATGACCTCGACCTGCGGCCGATCGATCCGGTCGGTGGCATCGCCGATCTGCACGACCGGCGGCTGCGTATGGCCAGCCCACATGCCTTCGAGGACGACCCGGTGCGCATCGTGCGTGGTGTGCGTTTGGCCCAACAGCTCGACCTCACCTGGGAACCGGCGACCCACGCCCTGGCACAAGAGGCCGCGCCGAGGTTGGACACCGTCGCCGGTGAGCGCGTGCGCGAGGAGCTGGCGCGGATCCTCGGAGCACCCTCTGCCAGCCAGGGCGTGCACAAACTCGACGAAATGGGCGCGCTGGCCGTGCTGCTGCCCGAAGTCCACGCCCTGCACGGGATCATGCAGCATCCACCACACCAGCTCGATGTGTATGACCACACCCTGGCGGTTGTCGACGGTGTGCACGCCCTGTTGGCTTATCTGGCGCTCCGACCTGGTGAAGAGGATGCAGGCAGGTTAGCGGCTGCACAGGTCGAAACGCAGCATGCGCTCGGGATGATGGTGCGTGCCGGGTTCGACGTGGCCCTGGCAGGATCTCGCGACGATCTGGTAGATTATCTGAATCAATCGGCCGAGCAAGGTTATGCGCGGCGCGATCTGCTGCCCTGGGCGGCCCTGCTGCACGACATTGCCAAACCGCGCTCGCGACAGGTCCAGGCCGATGGCCGCATCAGCTTCGAGGGCCACGAGGCGGCCAGCGCCGTGATGGCGCGTGCCGTGCTTCAGCGGCTGCGCTTCAGCGGCACAGCCATCCAGCAGGTGACCCGTATGTGCGCAACGCACGACCAACCTGGCGCCCTTGCCCGCACCAGCGGCGGTACACCCGACCGGCGGGCCATCTTTCGCTATTTCAAGACTACCCGCCCCGTCGGTATCGAGACCGCGCTGCTGAGCCTGGCTGACCATCTGGCCGCCTGGGGACCAGGCCTGCGCCCCGAACGCTGGTCCAGCCGGGTCCAGCTGGTATCGCACCTCCTGGATGCCTATTTCCACCACCACGATGAGCTGGTGGCACCCAAGCCTTTGCTCGATGGCAATATGCTCTTGACCGGTCTCCACCTCCGACCCGGTCCCGCCGTGGGTACCTGCCTCAACGCCCTGCAAGAAGAACAAGCCGCCGGCACCGTCACCACGATGTCGGAAGCCTGGGTCTTCATCCAAACGTTCATGCAGCAGCATCCCCTATGACCCAAACGCCCCTGCCATCACCGGCTCCCCTGTTCCCCTACTCCGTACTCCGTACTCCCTACTCCCTCCTCCAATCACATTGACACGATTTACTCTGGGTGCTATAATCGGCCTGCGTGTTCGAAACGAGGAGCTTGGTCACTATTCGCCAACCACTACTGCCGGGATGTCTTACGACCGGGATCGGGAACCGCCTGCTTTTTCTTGACCCATTTGTCGTAGAGACGGAGATGTGCAGACCAATCAACGAAATACGTGGTTAATTTGCCCATGAACGGCCAGGCTTGCCCCCTACTGGGTTCCCTGAGCGAACAGGGAGTCCATCTCAATTATCCCAACTTCGAAAACCGCTGTTATGCCACTGGGCAGAGCGAGGGCGTGCCCCTGGCCCAGCAGCAGTTTTTCTGCCTGGGTGGCCAGTTCGGCACCTGCCCGCGTTACGCCCTGGCGACCGAAGGGACGCCAGTCGTTGCGCGTTCGGCCGTCTATGCAGCACCCTCCCCCAGCTGGGTCGAAGAATCCGAGTCCTGGGAGACCGTCACGACCGACGAGCCCGCTGCGCGCAGCCGCTGGATGCCAGTCGTCCTGGGGGCGGGTGGTGTGATTGCGGTGGCCGTGCTGTGTCTGGCGCTCGTGGGGGGGGCGGTGGTCCTGCGCTTGTGGTCGAACCGGACGGAGAACACCGCGCCTACACCGGTCGTCGCCGTACCGGCGATCATCGTGCCCACGGCAACCCCGACCGCGGCCCCGCCGACACCAATGCCCACCAATACCTTGGATCCGCAGGTTGCCGCCGCCATTGCGACGGTCACCGCCATGGCACAGACGGGTGATTCATCGGGATTTCCTTTTTCGCTGACACCGCGGCCCACCCCCACACGCCGTCCGTTTCCGGAGGATGGTACGGAGATACCTCCCCTCGATACACCAACACCCACCGGACAGCCTGGCTTTTTCCCTACGCCTACACCCGATGGAACGTTCGAGCCCACCTGGACGCCAACCGCCACCCAGCCCGCCGTGCCGGTGATTAGTTTCACGGCGGCGCCGCAGACGATTCTCATCGGCAGCTGCGCCACGCTGCGCTGGAGCGCCATCGGCGTCGAAGCCGTATACCTGACCGTCGATGGCGTGGAGACAGGCGTCACCGGGTCGGGTTCCCAGCAGGTGTGCCCCACGGTGACGACCGACTACATTCTGCGGGTCGTGCTGCGTGATCTGTCCGTACAGGAATGGGTGGCCACGGTTCAGGTGCGCGGCACCCCAACCCCCACCGTGACGCCCACCTTTACCTGGACACCGGACTGGACCCCAACGCCAACACCGACCGACCTACCGACCGCCACACCCACACCCCCGCCACAGTATGGTGTGAGCATCAATGGCGAGAACCGCTCCGTGCAGGTGGCGGCCGATGGCAGCGAGCACGAGATCACATCGTATGGGGTGCAGAACACCGGCAATGCCATCGACACCCTGCGCCTGACGCTGAGCGGTGACGTGCCCGGTGGTGGCCGGCTGCTCTTGTGCGTCGATAATGTCTGTTATACCGATAATGTCGCCGAGCTCTCTTTTGGTGCCGGGGCGGTCAAGAATGCTCAAATTCGGGTGGCGGTGCCGGTTGGCACGGCGGCCGGCACGTCGGGCACCCTGCAGCTGCAGGTGCTGTCGACCAGTGATGCCAGCCAGGTTGGCAGCGTTCAGGTCGTCGTTGCGGTGCAGTAGCGACGCCATCTACCTCTCAACGATCCGCAGCAAGTAATCAAGAGACGCATGGAACTGCAAATTGCGGTGGCTAAAACTGGCAAATATGCCGTGCCAGAGAGCGGCGACACCGTCGAAATGACGGAACGGCCGCACGGTGGCCTATCATTGGTCATGGTGGATGGCCAGCGCAGCGGCAGCAGTGCGAAGCTCATCAGCAACCTGGTGGCGCGCAAGGCGATTGCCCTGCTGGCCGAAGGGGCCCGGGATGGGGTGGCCGCACGCGCGGCCCATGACTACCTGCGCACCCATCGCCGCGGGCAGGTCACCGCCGAGCTGTTCATCGTATCGGTGGACCTGGTCAGCCGGACACTCGTCGTCTCACGTAACAGCCGCAACCCCGCGATCCTGGTGCAGGCGGGCGACGTCGTCCTGCTCGACCAGGCCAGCGAGATCATCGGTATCTATCCAAACACAAAGCCGATCATTCACCAGGTGCCTTTGGAGACCGGTCTGACGCTGGTCGTCTTTACCGATGGCATCTGGACAGCCGGCGAACGTCACGGACAGACATTGGACCTGGTCGACATGGTTCAGCAGCACGTGCAGCAGTCACCGGACGCGGGCGGTGCCCAGGTTCTGGCCGATGCCATCCTGGACGAGGCTGTCCGCCTGGACCAGGGCCGGCCGGCCGATGACATGAGTGTTATTGTGCTGCAAATTGTACCCAATACCGACCACCACCAGGCGCGACGGCTGGGTGTGACTTTTCCAATCTGATCATGATCGCTCATCGCACCACCTCGGTCAAAATTGTGGGTGTTTGTGCT
>JAYRNS010000791.1:0-9093 GCA_041912075.1 Anaerolineae bacterium | reverse complement strand
CGTAATGCGGCCATGATGCGGATACCGCAAAGTTACCTGCGAGCAGCCAACGCGCGGCTGCTTGTGTTGTTAGCCGTGAGCATCGGTCTCCTGGCGCTCAACCAACTTGGCGTCCTGAATTCGGCCAAGGCCCTGGTGCTGCGGCCTATTCTGCCGCTGCAGTCGGGCATGGCTTCGATTGCGTACGGCATGCAATCCGTGGTAAATACCGTACGCGAACTATCTAGCATGCGCCAGCAGAACGAGGATCTGCACGAGTTGGTTGACCGGTTGACCATCGAAAACGTGCGTCTCAAGGACGTCGAGGTCGAGAATGCGCGCATGCGGCGTCTGCTGCGGTTTCGCCAGGCCAATCCGGGGCTCGACGTGCGCGGGGGACAGATTATTGGCCGCATCGTCGGTCGTGACCCAACGCTGCTGCGCTACCTTCAGATCGATTTGGGCAGCGACCACGGTATTGCCCCGGGGATGCCAGTGGTGAGCGATGTCGGGCTTGTCGGCCGGATCACCGATGTCAATGCCACCTCAGCGCGCGTGCTGTTGATCAGCGACCCGAGCAGTGCCGTCAACGCCATCATCCAGGGTTCGCGGCTGATTGGTGTGGTCAATGGCGTGGATGCCGGCTATCCGCATCTGGATTACCTTCCACAGGATGCCACCATCAGTCCGGGTGACATCGTGCTGACGTCTGGTCTGGGTGGTAATTTCCCCAAAGGTCTGGTCATCGGGCAGGTCGTCGACGTCGTGCGCCACGACTACGAAATGTTCCAATATGCTGAGGTGCGCCCCACGGTTGACTTCAACCGCCTGGAAACGGTGCTGGTGATCACGAATTTCCGGCCAATCGATAGTATCACACAGCCGCCGGATGAAGACAACTGATCCGGTCCGTGATGCCATCCACCGATGAACTACTATTTGCTGATTCCGCTGTTGGGCATGACGGCACTGCTGCAAACGACACTCATGCCGGCGTTTCAGGTATTCAACGCCGTGCCGAGTCTGGTGCTGGTGGTGGTAGTGGGTTACACCATGGAATACGGCAGTCAGCGTGGCCTGATCTGGGCCTTTATCGCTGGCTTGTGGCTGGATTTGCTGTCGGGCATGCCGTTTGGCACGTCAGCCATTGCGTTGTTGATTGTGGTGTTTGTCATTGGCTCGCTGTCGGCCACTCTCTTTCGTGGCCACATCCTGATCATCGCCCTGGGTGGCCTGCTGGCTGGTGTACTCTACGGCCTGATCACGGTAGGCATTCTGTCACTGCTTGGCCGGCAAACCCACTGGCCTGAGGTGATCGTCGGCGTGATTCTGCCAAACGCCCTATACGATGCCGTTCTGCTGTCCCTCTTATATCCTGTCGTACGCTGGATGGGAGGCATCGTGAATGGTCGTCAGGAGCAGATGTAGGGACGAGGTGATCTGTACCGCGTGAGCACATCGACCCAAGTGGCGGTTGTCCGCACGTTTTTGTATCGAGTCACGATTATCGTGATCCTGGTCGCATTGGGAGCCCAGCTGTGGCGTCTCCAGATCGGACGGGGTCAGGACTTGCGCGCCCAGGCCGATTCCAATCGTTTTCGTGAGGTCATCGAACCGGCGGCGCGCGGTGTGATTTACGACAGTACGGGGCAAATTTTGGCGCGCAACCGCCCGACCTTTGCCGTAATGGTCGTCCCGGCTGACCTGCCCGAGGACGAAGACCAGCTCGATGCCGCGCTCGACCAGCTGCTCACGCTGCTGTTGACACCGGTGACACCCGTCATCGAACCCACGGCGACCCTCACACCCACGGTGACGGCCACGCCGACGCGGCGTCCGGCTGGACGGACGGCGGCTGCCAGCACCGCCGTCACCGCGACGGTAACACCCACGGCCCCGGCTGCGCCACGTCTACCCCTGACGTTCGAACGGCTGCAGACCTTGCCGCGCACCACGACCATCCCATTGATCCGTGAAGCAGTCCAGCAGGCGCGTTTGGGTAGTGCCTTCCGCCCAATCGTGGTCGTCAACCAGGTTCCACAAGAGCTGGCGTTTCTCGTCAAAGAGGACGGTCATTCCATGCCCGGCGTCCAGGTAGAGATCAGCGCCGTACGCGAATATCTGACGGGTGCTTTGACGGCTGACCTGATCGGGTACTTAGGCCCTATTCCGGCTGAACAGGCGGATACTTATGCGGCAGAGGGCTATGGCCCGCAGGATTGGGTCGGTTACGGTGGTATCGAGAATTCCTACGAACAGGTCTTGCGCGGACAGGTTGGTTACCGCCAGATTCAGGTGGACGTAGCCGGCCGTGAAATCAACACGGTGGGCCAACCTCGCCCGCCCGTACCCGGCTACAATCTTCATCTGACGATCGACGCCAGGCTGCAGCAGATGATGGAAACGGCGCTGCGTAAGGGTCTGGCGGCTTCCCGTTCACCATCCGGTGTGGCGATCGCCATGAATCCGCAGAATGGTGCGGTGCTCGGCATGGTGAGCCTGCCAACGTATGACAACAACCTGTTTGCGGATGGCATCACCGAGAAAGAATACGCGACACTGAGTGAGGACCCGACGCGACCCCTACTCAACCACGCCATCAGCGGTATCTACCCGCCGGGGTCAACGTTCAAGATGGTGGCCGCGTCTGGTGGTTTGCAGGAAGGGGTTATCACACCGCGCACCCACCTGCAGGATAACGGCATCCTGTGGCTGCCCAACAAGTATTACCCCGGTGACATAACCAAAGCCCAGCCCTTTTACTGCTGGATTCAAGCTTATGGGCGCGGACATGGATCGCTGAATGTGACCGAAGCGCTGGCCGAATCGTGCGACGTCTTTTTCTACCAGGTCGGTGGGGGCTTGCGGGAGTTCCAGGGTCTCGACGTCGACCGGCTGGCCGAGTATGCCCGTCTGTACGGCTATGGCGAGCCGTCCGGCATCAATCTACCAGGTGAGCATGGTGGACTGATTCCGTCTGACCAGTGGAAGCGCCTGACCTACGGTGAAGGCTGGTTTACCGGCGACACCTACAACATGGCGATTGGCCAGGGCTTTGTGCTGGCCACGCCGCTGCAAGTGGTGAATGCGACCGCGGCGATCGCCAACGGGGGCACGCTCTATCGACCACAGCTGGTGCAGACGATCACAGACAGCGATGGAAAGGTGGTCGAACAGTTGGAGCCGGACGTCATCCGGCAGATTCCGGTTTCGCCAGCCAATCTAGCGGTGGTGCGCGAAGGGATGTTTGGTGCCGTCAATTGGTCTCAAGGCACGGCGCCAGGTGCGCGAGTGGCCGGTATTGCCGTAGCCGGCAAAACGGGCACGGCGGAATTCTGGGATCCGGCGATCGGTTATGACGCCAAGGGGCGTCTGCCCACTCATGCCTGGTTTACCGCCTTCGCACCGTATGATAATCCTGAAATCGCCGTGGTCGTCTTTATCTACAACGGCGGTGAAGGCTCCGCCGTGGCGGTTCCGGTCGCGTCGGAAATTCTGCACGACTACTTTGGCGTACCAATGCCACCTGGTGACCCCTATCTGCGTCTCCGTCCAGGCGACTGATTTCTGCTATATGGGACACTGCGAAAGATAGGATGATGCGACGTTACTGGCGTAATTTTGACTGGCTGTTGTTGGTTACCACGGTGGTGGCCGTGGTATTTGGCATTGTCATGGTACGCAGTGCCACCATCAACACGCCGGGTCTAGAAGACCTGGTCGGTCGCCAGGCCCTGTTTGCCGTCATCGGTTTTGCGCTGCTCTTTGTGACCGCGGCCATCGACTATCATCTGTTGGGTACAGCCACACGCGTGCTCTACGTGCTGACATTGGGTGTGCTGGCGTTGGTCAGTGCCATTGGTTTCACCCAGGGTGGTGCGCAGCGCTGGCTCGAGATTGGTTTGCCCATCCAACCCTCCGAGCTGGCCAAGATTGTGGTGGTCATTGCGTTGGCACGTTTCCTGGCCGACCGTGAAAACCGTATGAATCGTCCGCTGACCTACGTGGGAGCTGTGTTGCTGCTGGCAGTGCCGGTCGTTCTGATTTATCTGCAGCCCGACCTGGGCACAGCGCTCTCGATTGCGTTCACTGGTGTCGTGATGCTGCTGATCGCCGGGCTGCCAATGATCTACGTGGTCGTCAGCGGGGTCGTTGCGCTGTTGGCCGCGCCGGCCGTCTGGCTCTCCCTCGAAGACTACATGCGCAACCGCATTCTGCTCTTTCTCAACCCGTCAGCCAATCCTGATGATTTCTACAACGTCAACCAGGCACTCATCAGCATTGGGAACGGCGGTATCCTGGGCCAGGGGTTGTTTCACGGCAGCCAGAGCCAGCTGCACTTCTTACGCGTCCGTCACACCGACTTTATTTTTTCAGTAGTGGCCGAGGAATTGGGCTTCATCGGTGCCATGTTTGTGCTGCTGCTGTTTTTTGTGCTGCTGATGCGTCTGCTGCGGATTGCCGACCTGGCGCGTGATACGTTCGGCCGGCTGATCGTGATCGGGGTTACCTCGCTGATCTTCTTCCAGGCCGCGGTCAACATTGGCATGAATCTCAACCTGCTGCCCGTGACCGGCAAACCCTTACCGCTTATCAGTTACGGAGGCAGCTCGCTGCTGATTTTTCTGATCGGTATCGGACTCGTACAAAGCGTCGCCATTCGTTTCAAAAAACTCGAATTCTAGACCGTTTCGCAGGTCAATTTGGCGTATCGATGGGCCAATTTCACCGGCCAGACGGCATCCCCGCGGGAGACAATGATGTCCACCTTGCTCGTCAAACACGCTGACCTGATCGTCACCATGGATGCGCAGCGCCGCCAGATCGGCGATGGCGCTATTTATGTCCGTGACCGGGCGATTGAACAAATCGGGATGACCAATGAGCTGCCCGATTCAGCCGACACTATTCTGGATGCGCGCGGGCTGATCATCCTGCCCGGCCTGGTCAACACCCACCACCATCTTTACCAGTCGCTCACGCGCTGTATCGCCCAGAACGCCGTGCTGTTCGACTGGTTGAAGACGCTCTACCCGATATGGGCACGCCTGACACCCGAGGCGGTCTACCTCGGCACCAAGTTGGGGCTGGCGGAGCTGATGCTGAGCGGCTGCACGACCAGCAGCGATCACCACTACTTGTGGCCCAACGGCAGCCGCATCGACGATCAGATCCAGGCGGCCGACGAGCTGGGCATACGCTTCCACGCCAGCCGTGGCTCGATGTCATTGGGTGAAAGTGCTGGTGGCCTGCCACCCGATTCCGTGGTCGAAACCGCAGAGTCCATCCTGGCCGACTGCCGGCGGGCCATCGAATCGTTCCACCAGGCAGACCGTTTCGGCATGGTGCGCATCGTCGTGGCGCCCTGCTCGCCGTTTTCAGTAACCTCCGATCTGATGCGCGAGAGCGCGCACCTGGCCCGCAGTTACGGTGTACACCTGCACACCCATCTGGCTGAAACACAAGACGAAGAGGAATTCTGCCTGCGCATGTTTGGCCGCCGGCCGGTCGAATATGCGGAAGATTTGGGCTGGACCGGGCACGACGTCTGGCATGCGCACTGTGTGCACCTCAGCGACGCTGAGATCGATCTGTTTGCGCGCACCGGCACCGGTGCCGCGCACTGCCCCAGCAGCAACATGCGCCTGGCGAGCGGCATTGCCCCGGTGCGACGGTTGTTGGATCGAGGGGCCGTCGTGGGCCTGGGGGTCGATGGCAGCGCCAGCAACGACAGTGGCCACCTGCTGGCCGAGGCACGTCAGGCCATGCTGCTGCAGCGTGTGCTGGGCAACCCAGCCGGGCTGAGTGCAGCCGAAGCGCTCGAGTTGGCGACGCTGGGCGGCGCGGCGGTGTTGGGGCGCGATGACATCGGGAGCCTTTCACCCGGTATGGCCGCCGATTTTATCGGCATCGACCTGGCGCAGGCTGCCTACAGCGGCGCACGGCACGACCCACAGGCGGCGGTGGTTTTCTGTGCGCCCCAACAGGTTAGCTTGAGCGTCATCAACGGCGCGGTGCGCGTGCGCGAGGGTGCCATCGTGGGGCTGGATCTGCCCGACCTGGTGCGCCGGCATACGGCGATGAGCCGGTCGCTGCTGCGGGAATCGGGGGGTAGGGGTTAGGGATTGGGGGATGGGGGTTAGGGATTGGGAGTCGCCCCAGCCCCTAACCCCCCTCAGCGCGTTAGACGCGGAACTCGTTGAGGGCCTTCATGTAGTTGGCACGCTCGAAGGCGCCTGGTTCAGCGCACGATTTCTGGCTCAGACTGCCCTTCATTTCCGCAATCGAGCTGTAACCGTGCTCCTCCATCCACCAGGCAACGCTGCGCAGGAGCCAGTCGATCTTGGCCACGTTGGACTTCAACAGCATGGAGCAGACGTTGGTCACGTCCGCGCCAGCCATGATGGCCTGGATCACGTTCTCCGGTGTGTGTATACCGCTGGTCACCGCCATCGATGCCGCCAGGTGTCCATACAGGATGGCCACCCAGCGGATGGGCAGCTTCGATTCCTCGGGTGTGCTCAACACCAGGTGCGGCACCACTTCCAGGGCTTCGATATCGAGCGCAGGCTGGTAGAAGCGGTTGAACATCACCAGTGCATTGGCACCTGCCTGGTCCAGGCGTCGTGCCAGGTTGGGCAGGGAGCTGAAGAAGGGGCTCAGCTTCATGGCAACGGGTATGTTGACGGCCTGCTTGACGGCAGTGAGCACGTCGACATAGTCCTGCTCAACGGCCTGGGCTGTCAGGTCGGGATTCGTGACCACGAAGTACAGATTGAGCTCCAATCCATCAGCCCCGGCCTGCTCCATCCATTTGGCATATTCGATCCAGCCACCCAGGCTGACGCCGTTCAAGCTGGCGACGATGGGGATGTCGACCGCCTGTTTGACACGGAAGATGTGCTCGAGATACTCGTTGGGCCCAAGGTTGAACTCGTTCAGCGTCGGAAAGTAACTGAGCGCCTCGGCATAGCTGTGTTCGCCGTGCGAGATGAAGTGGTCCAACGCCAGGCTTTCGTGCACAATCTGCTCTTCGAAGAGCGAATACAGCACGACGGCGGCCGCCCCGGCATCTTCCATCCGCTTGACGTTGTCCACGTGTCGAGACAGCGGTGACGCGGATGGTACGATGGGGTTCTTCAGTTTCAAGCCCATGTAGGTCGTCGATAGGTCCATGGAACGATCTCCTTTCGTCTACAATCAAGCCCCGTTGTACTTGATCGATGCCAGTTGCTCGTAAAGTTGCCAGCGCTGCTTGACGTCTTCCGCGGCCTCCTGCAACAGTTCATGCGCCAGCGCTGGCTTGATGGCGGCCAACATGTTGTAGCGAGTTTCTTTGTAGGCATAGTCCTCGAAGGAGATCTTCGGTGCCTTGGAATCAAGGTGCAGCGGATTTTCACCCTTGGTTGTGTTCTCCGGGTTGTAGCGGAAGATCGGCCAGTAACCGCTCTCGACCGCCGCCTTTTGCTGGTCGGTTCCCACACGCAGGTCGAAGCCGTGGGCGATGCAGTGGCTATACGCAACGATCAGGCTCGGCCCCTCGTAGGCCTCCGCTTCCAGGAATGCCCTGACCGTCTGGGCGTCGTTGGCACCCATCGACACCTTGGCTACGTACACGTAGCCGTAGTTCATGGCCATCATGGCCAGGTCTTTTTTGGGCATACGTTTGCCTGCCGCGGCAAACTTGGCCACGGCGGCGCGCGGCGTGGCTTTCGAACTTTGGCCACCCGTGTTGGAGTAAACCTCCGTATCCAGCACGAGGACGTTTACGTTACGCCCCGAGGCCAGCACGTGATCCAGACCGCCGTAACCGATGTCGTAAGCCCATCCGTCACCACCCACGATCCACAAGGAACGTTTGACCAGCGCATCGGCCACGCCCAGCAGCATCTGCGCCTGCGGTCGATCGACGCCGCGCAGGATCGCCTTCAGCTCAGCGACGCGGGCCCGCTGGGCATTGATTTCGTGGTCGACGGTCTGCTCGCTGGCAAGCAGGCTCTGCGCCAGCTCAGGTCCGATCACGTCACTTAGCTGCGCCACCAGTTCGCGGGCAAACTCCATCTGCTTGTCCATCGACAGCCGCATACCGAGACCAAATTCAGCATTGTCTTCGAACAAACTGTTGGACCAGGCCGGGCCACGCCCCTCCGAATTGAATGTGTAGGGTGTGGTTGGCAGGTTGCCGCTGTAAATCGAGGAACAGCCGGTGGCATTGGCAATCACGGCACGGTCGCCAAACAGCTGCGTCAGGAGTTTGATGTACGGTGTCTCACCGCAGCCAGCGCAGGCGCCGGAGAACTCAAAGAGCGGTTCCAGCAGCTGTGACCCCTTGACCGAGTTGATCTTCACCAGACTGCGGTCGATGTCCGGTAGGGTGCGGAAGTAGTCCCAGTTGACACGCTCCTGCTCGCGCAGTGGTGCCTGTGGCTGCATGTTGATGGCCTTGAAGCGCGGTTCCTTCTTGTTCTTGGCCGGACAGACGTAGACACAGGCCCCGCAGCCGGTGCAGTCTTCTGGTGCGACTTGAATCGAACAAAGATAGCCGGCAAACTCCTTGCCAATCGCCGGGTGGGTTTGGAAGGTCGCGGGCGGTTCGACCAGTGCTGTCTCCGGGAAGAACTTCATGCGAATGGTCGCATGTGGGCAGACAATGGCGCACTTGCCGCATTGAATACACACATCCGGGTCCCAGATCGGGATTTCCAGCGCAATATTGCGCTTTTCCCACTGCGACGTACCGCTGGGGTAGGTGCCGTCCACCGGCATCATCGACACGGGCAGGGTGTCACCCTGGCCGGCGATGATCGTGGCTGTCAGACCCTGTACAAAGGCCGGTGCCTCGGTCGCGACGATCGGCGGCCGTTCGATCGTGCTGGTTACCGCGGCTGGTACCTGCACCTCGTACAGGTGCGAGAGGGTGTGGTCGACCGCGGCAAAGTTTTTCTGCACCACCGCTTCACCCTTCTTCTGATAGGTGGCACGAATGGAGCGTTTGATCGCATCGATCGCCTCATCTTTGGGCAGCACACCCGAAATGGCAAAGAAACAGGTCTGCATGACGGTATTGATCCGCCCACCCATCCCGGTGTCACCGGCCACTTTGAAAGCGTCGAT
>JAYRNS010000790.1:0-2938 GCA_041912075.1 Anaerolineae bacterium | reverse complement strand
TGGTTGCCTGTCGCGATGATTCAAGAATGAACGGTACCATCGTGCATTGGCCGAACGGGATCAAAGCCAGGGGCGAGATCCGTTCCCAGTTCACCCACATAATCGACGTGGCGCCGACCATCCTCGAGGCGGCCGGCATCCCCGAACCGGTCGAGGTGAACGGCGTGCCTCAGGACCCGATTTGGCGGCATGGGTCACCGTTGCGGCAACCATGGCCGGCGCACGCGTGGCGGCGCTGAAGGCGCCGCTGTTTGCGGCGCTCTTCACGTCGGCCCTGGTGCAAATCGAGACGTCGCCTACCATTGCTGTGGCGGTGGTGGTCGGCGCCTTGTTGACCGCACTGCTGACATTGCGCGCCGCCCGCCGCGCCGACCAGGCACAGCCTCAGGTGGAGACTGTGTAGCGTATTCGTGGGCGTGGTACTACTACGCAAGAGGAGTCCTATGCAGCCGTCACAACCGACGTCTACCGGCATTACACGGTTCATTCCCGGTCTCGCCCTGATCAGAGGGTTCAGTCCCGTGCTGCTGCGCACCGAACTGGTCGTGGCCATTACGGTATTTGCGGTGCTCGTACCGTCGGCGATGGCCTACGGCGACCTGGCCGGGGTCACCCCGGTTGCGGGACTGTACGTCGCGCTCGGCGCCATGGTGATGTATGCACTGTTTGGCACTTCCAAACAGGTCGTCATGGGACCGGAGGCGACGGCGGCGATCATGACGGCAACCGCCGTCGCACCGTTGGCCGGGGGCGATGCCGCGCGCTATGCCGTGCTGGCGGCGTCGCTGGCACTCCTCGTCGGTCTTTTGGCGCTCCTGGGCCGTGTCGCCCGGCTGGGGTTTATCACCGACTTCCTGTCCAAGCCGGTTCTGGTCGGCTACCTCCTGGGTGCCACGCTGATCGTCATTGGCAGCCAATTGGGCAAGATGTTCGGCATCAAGTTAGAGAGCGATAAGTTCTTCCAGCAGGTGGTAGAACTCATCAGCCGCCTGGATGAAGCGCACCTGCTCACCGTCGCCATTGGCGTCGTCTGCATGGCGGCGCTGCTCATCATGCGCCGGGTGAATCGAAAGCTCCCCGGCCCGCTCATTGTCGTCGCGGGCGCCATCGTTGTCTCGGCCGTCTTCGATCTCCAGGCCAAAGGCGTGGCGATCGTCGGCACTGTGCCCGCCGGACTGCCCAAGGTAACGATCCCTGCGGTCACGGTGCAGGACGTCTTTGCGCTGCTGCCCGCTGCCCTGGCCCTCACGATCCTGATTTATGCCGATGAGATCCTGACCTCGCGCGTCTTTGCGACCAAACACAGCCAGAAGATCGACGCCAACCAGGAATTCGTTGCCATCGGCATGGCCAACATCAGCGCCGGTTTTTTGACTGGGTTTCCGGTGGCGCTCAGCGCCTCGCGTACCACCGTCTCCGATCAAATGGGCGGCAAATCGCAGTGGGTCGGGCTGATCGCCGCGGCGCTGACCATCGTCTTCCTGCTCTTTTTCACCCCATTGCTCGCGCCGCTGCCCACCGTCGCGCTGGGTGCTGTCATCATCGTCGCCTCGCTCGGGTTGATCGACATGGCGGCGTTTCGTTTCTTGCGCCAGGTGCGCCCCGCTGAGTTCTGGCTGGCGGTGGTAACGGCGTTCGGCGTGCTCACGATTGGCGTGCTGGCGGGCATTCTCTTCGCCGTGATGCTGTCGCTGGTTACCATCCTCTATCGTATGGCGCGGCCGCACGATGCCCTGCTGGACGACGTGGATGCGAGCGGTGGCACGGTCTACCGCGGCGTCACCGACAAAGAGACGGTGCTGACCGAGCCGGGCTTGATCGTCTATCGTTTCGATGCGCCGCTCGTATTCGCCAACGCGGCGTTTTTCACCGAACGGATGGAAGCATTGATCTCCAACGCTGGCTCGGGGTTGCAGTGTGTCATTCTCGACGCCGAAGCAATCAGTGACTTCGACTCAACGGCGGCGGAGGCGCTGGAAAACCTGGATGCAGACCTGGACCGTCTTGGCGTTGATCTGTGGATCGCGCGCGCCAATGAACCGCTGCGAAATCTCCTGACAGCGACGGGTCTGACAAAACGGCTCGGCCCAGAACACATCTATCCATCGGTGCGCGCCGCGGTCGCCGGGTATCGCGCGCGATCGTGAACCCGACATCCGGCATCACGCGTGTCACGACGATCGATGCGAACACCCCCTATCCACATCTTTCCACACGAAAGGACAGAGTATCAAGATGAGAAACAACAGTGCAGGATGTTTGACCGCTTTTGTCAGCAGCTTCTCGCGTATCATGTTATTGATGGCCTGGATCGCCCGACCAGCGCTGATGGACGCCGCCTTTAGCACGATCATTCTGCCGTGTCTCGGCTTCATGTTCCTGCCGTTCACGACACTCATGTACGTCTTCCTCGCGCAAGGTGTCGGCACCATCCAGGGCCTGGACTGGCTGTGGCTGCTCCTGGCGGTCCTGATGGACGTCGCCTCCCTCGGCGCCAGCGGCTACTCCAATCGCGGTCGTATCCCGGCCGGCTATCCGGGCTCCTATGCGGAGAAGGAACTGGCCGGTCCACCACCGGTGCGACCGAGTGCGACGGCACAGCCCGTCCCAGCCGTACCGGTCCAGCCAGCGGAACCGCAACCACCCGCACCAGCCCAGCCGGAAGAACCGCAACCACCCGCACCAGCCCAGCCGGCGGAACCGCAACCACCGACAGGCTGAAGCCACCGCGGTGCGTGATTTGGAGGAACGTAGCCAGGGCAGAGCCTATCCGAATAACTACTCTCAGGCGCCGTATTGAGGCAAATATCCGGTGATTCGGATAGGCTCTAATGTGAGGTAATTTCACATGACACGCAAGCCGAAGGGCACAGCCAAAAGACAGTCTGAGCAGGAGTTCGCCGTGATCGGCCTGGAGCGTTTTGGTGCCAGCCTGGCA
>JAYRNS010000789.1:0-2351 GCA_041912075.1 Anaerolineae bacterium | reverse complement strand
CTGGTGATGGCGATGTCGCACTGGTGGGCGGTGGTGATGCCGGCATCGCCGACCACCGACGTGAACGCGCCCAGCCCCATGATGCGCGCCCCCATGCGCTCGGCGATCTTGGCCGATTCCATGAGTTTTTGGTAGGTGAAGTTTTCATCGCGGCTCATCATCTCGCGCGGCGTGGCGCCGAGGGTGATCAAGTAACCTTCGATCTTCTGCCCGGTCGCCGGCGACTGGCCGCCGGTGATTTTGCCCACGTACAGGGGTGGCATTTGGGCGGCGACGGGCTCGACGATGTCGTCCGGCAGGTATTTCGTCCAGGCGAAGCGTTTGTCTTTGTGGATGAAACCGACGTTGAGCGGATGAATGACAAAGGCAAACTTGTTGAGACCGGCCTCGTCGGGCTGTAGGTAACGAACGCCCGGTGTCCATTCCAGGTTGGCCATCAAGTCGAGGTAGGTGTCTTCGTTGAGCGGTGCGTCGGGGTTGGTGCGCAGGGCGACCAGGGCCGCTTCGATCGCGGCGGCCGACCAGGGGCTGAGGGCACCCTTCTCACCCATCGACGGCATCATCGTGACCAGGATACTGGCGCCGCGCGCCGTCAGGTCATCCACGTCTTCGGGCAGGGCACGCTCGACGACCACCGTCTTGCGTTTGAGCTTGGCCGGGGCGTAGCGGCGAATCGTGCCCACGTCGCCGGCCAGGATGTCGGCCCAGGCAAACGGGGCCGCGCTGCGGCTGGTGCCGGGCTGGCCGGCCTCGGGTTCCAGGCGGCGGAAGGGGGCATCCCGCAGCTGGTCGAGGGTAGGGCCGGCGGCCTGTTCCAGGGTGGCTTTGCTGCCGACACCAGGGGCGGCCGGCAGGGCGAAGAAGATCTCCGGGTCGGCGTAACGAATATCACTGCTGTGGCGGGTGAGCGCCTGCGAGAGACCTGTGTGGTTCAGTCCTGGCACCATCAGGATACGTTTGGCGGCAAAGATGCCGGGCTGCGCGCGATCGGCCAGAATGACCCCCCACCGTTCCAGACCGGCGCGGATACCGCTCCCATCCACGACCGGGGTTTGGGTGGCGACCTTGAGCAGCTCTGCGCCCACTGTATGCTCGCGGCGGGCTGGGCCCAGCTCCAGAGTAGTGGGCATCCCTTCCAGCCCAATGGCGTCGACCGTGCCGTCGAAGCGGCGCAGCAGTTCCTCGGCACGCGCCGGCTCGCCGTGGCAGCCGACCTGGGTAATCTCGATGGTCTCACCGAGAAATTCAACGTGAGTAGTGCTTTCTCCGTCGTTGATGTGGATGACGGCGATGCGTTTCATGGTAGTGTCCTTCTTTCGGTAGTTCGTTCAGCCAGAATTTTGATACTGGTGGTTTGTTGTGAATTTGTGCTCAGTATGCCAGTTTGGGGGCGGGTTTGCACTGATTCACATCATATGGGAGGGGGGAGTCGGGAGTACGGAGTAGGGAGTATGCCGGCCACGGTGCGTGCGTGATAGGTTGCTCTTGGGACGAGGGCGTTGTCACAGCAGGAGCTGTGACCTACAGTCTCTGTGCACGCAGGTCTCGAAGAAACGTAGGTCACAGCTCCTGCTGTGACGACATCGCTGACGAAGAGACATGGCACTGTCCGCAGACGTAGGCGAATCGCATTGTCTGCCGTAACAGGACGCGGTTTTGTGGTCGAGGGCGTTGTCACAGCAGGAGCTGTGACCTACAATGGGGGCGTCTGTTCGTGGGAGGTCGAAGTGTGAACGAGGTTGACGTCACAGCGGGAGCTGTGACCTACGTATCGAGTTCGTTGCGCGCGGCGGCGAGGTCGGGGGCGGTGAGGCCCTCGTTGAACCAGGCGCAGGCCGCGGCGAGCGCGGCGTGGGCGGCGGAGACCTCCGCCGGCGCGTGCGTACGGACCAGGTGCAGCCGCGTCGTCAGGGCACGCAGCTCGTGCAGGCGAGCCTGCTGCTGCCGCGCGGTGGCGATGGCTGCGTGCAGCCCGGCATCGACCTCGGACCAGGGCTCTCCCATCTCCAACATCAGCACTGCGCGGCGGCGGTGCAGGTCGGCGTAGGCCATGCCCTCATGGTTCTGCCGCGCAATGCCCTGCCCGGCCTCGACCAGGCTCAGCGCATCAGCGTTCTGACCCAGCTGGCGGTGCAGGTCGGCCAGCAAGCCAAACATGTAGGGTACCGGCGTCTGCGCACCGGTGGGCAGCACGATCTCGAGACCCTTGACCATTTCGGCCAGACCCTCTTCGGCGTCACCGCGCTGCCCGCGTGCGCAGCCGCGCAAACCCATACCCAGGGCCAGCCAGGTCGGAAAGGCATGCGCATTGGCATATTCCAGACACCTGTTGGCCGCGGTGACGACGGTTT
>JAYRNS010000788.1:0-2120 GCA_041912075.1 Anaerolineae bacterium | reverse complement strand
GGTGGGGTTTCCTTTTTTTTTTTTTTTTTCTACGCTCTCACCCCCCCCCCCCGCGACCGCCTTCGGAGCGGCGAATTCCAGCCATCATGCCGGTAGTTATTCTTTTGCGACGCCTTAACGCACCACTTGGAGCCTATCCGTATAACCTGGTATACGTCTCGATAAGGCGCCTGAGGGCAGTTATTCGGATAGGCTCTTGAGTCGCCTACTTCGGCGTGAGCATCGCGCCAGCAGGCGGTCGCGACCAGCACAGCTTTGCGCGGTGGACCATAGGCCATTTGGCGCGCCCACCATCCACTACCGTTCCACGCCGCCGCCCAACGCGCCATTTGGCGCGTTGCCCGTACGCAAGACAGCGCTTCACGCTGCGGCAAGAAGCACGTATACTGCCGGTGAGTTTGATGCCGACTCGTAACGAAAATCACAAGGGAGTTACCACAATGAACCAGGGTCTACGGAAATTTCTGCCTGTTTTGAGCATGGTAACGCTGCTGCTGCTGCTGGCCGCACCGGCGTTTGCCGCCGAGGATCACACCTGTGACCACGAGGCTACGACCATCGAGTCGCTGCACCACTGCGTGATGCATGCCCTCGACATGGGGCACATCACCAACCCCGGCGTGGCCACCAGCCTCATGGCCAAGCTGGATGCTGCCCAGGCCGCGTTGGATCGGGGGCAGACTGGCGTGGCGATCAACATTCTGCAGGCATTCATCAACCAGGTCAATGCCCAGGCCGGTGTCCACATCGATGTCGAGCATGCGGGTCATCTTGTGGAACACGCCCAAAACGTGATCGCGGCGCTGGCCGGCTGAGCCGTCCCGCCATCCAGGGCTGTGTGCTGCGGCAGCCCGATGCCTGCCGCAGCGCCAGAGGAGTCATCCAATGTCGAAACGGGTCCTCACCCTCTTTCCCGTACTTCTGATGGCGGCTTTGCTGTTGTCGGCCTGCGGTGCCGGTGACCAGCCGGTCAACAAGGTCGATCTGGCGCCCGCGGCGAGCCTGCCCCAGCAGATGCAGGACGCTCCCGCCAGCGTGCGTACCGCTTACCAGTTCGCTGTCGCCCACCCGGACGCTTTGGAGAACGTGCCGTGTTACTGCGGCTGCGGTGCGATCGGGCACAAGAGCAACCTGGCCTGTTACATCAAAACGTTCGATGCCGCAGGTACCCCTACCTTCGACGATCACGCCCTCGGCTGCAGCATTTGTGTCGACATTGCCACCGATGTCATGAACATGACCAACGAAGGCAAATCGCCGGCCGAGATCCGCCAGCAGATCGTGGATACCTACAGCAAATTCGGACCGCCCAACCAATGAGCGCAGAACCTCGCAGACCAGGACACACGTCAACCAAATGGCCGGCAGCACGCAAGACGCAGTGGACGATTGGCGGCATCACGACTTCCCTGGTGCTCGTTGCTCTGCTCATGCCGCTGCCGGTGACGGGCGCGGCACCGCAGGAACGACACATCACGGTGGTTGCGCACAACTTTGCCTTCGAGCCAGGCATCGTGCGCGTCAATCGGGGTGACACACTCGTCATCGATTTGGAGTCAACCGACGTGGTGCACGGGCTGTACCTGGACGGTTACGGCGTCTCGACCGAGGCTGAACCAGGCCAGGCGGGGCAGCTGCGTCTCGTCGCCGATCGGGATGGCGCGTTCCGCTTCCGCTGCAACGTGACGTGCGGCAGCCTGCATCCGTTCATGATCGGCAAGCTGGTGGTTGGACCCAACCTGACGTGGCTGCGGGCACTGGTAGCGACAGCGCTGACGGCGGCCGGTGCTGTGGCCCTATTCTGGCCAAGGCGGTCTGTGGTATGAACTGGAGCCGGTCCGCAACTCCAACAGTCGCGTCGCGAGCGAAGCCCACCGCCAGGTCATCGGATGAACCGGGGGGCAATCGACACCTCGTGCGGCATTACGCAATTTCCGAAATACCTGTGATCAAACGCCTGCTGCGCAGCCGTTGGCCCCAGTGGAGCCTGACGGCGTTGATGCTGCTTTTTTTCGTACTGGCCATCGTGGCCGGATTGTTCGGGACGCCGGCTGGCAGCCGCAATTTCGATATTGTTTTCGTTTGGATCGTCTGGTGGGCGCTGCTGATTCTCCTCTTGG
>JAYRNS010000787.1:0-3143 GCA_041912075.1 Anaerolineae bacterium | reverse complement strand
TGCCGCAGTGGAGAGGCCTTGCGGGCATTGGCTGCGCCATGGACGAGGATGCCGTCACCGAGGGAGCGGTGACCTACGATTTCCTGAGCACTTGAATGACGATGAGGACAGCACCGATGGTCACGGCGCCAAGCAGGAGGAGCGCCGGCAAATTGGAGGCCGCTGGCACGGGTGCGTTCGACCCAGTCGGTGTAGGCTGGAGGACCGGTGGCACGGCCGATGGTGTGGTCGTCGCGGTTGGCCGGGGTGGGGTGGCGCTGGCGGTGACCGGGATCGAGCGGCTGCGGGTGGGCGTGGCGCTGGGCGTCGGGGTGACCGTCGGGGTGGCCGAGGATTCCGTCGTGAGGGTTGGCGACGGCGTAGGGGTTGGCGATGGGGGGGTAATGACCGGCGTTGAAGAAACGTTTAGCACCGGCGCGGTGTTGATAGTGCTGGCTTCGACCAGCAGGCGCGGCGCGCCGCCGATGAAACAGTTGGCGCCGTTGCTGCACGTGGCGGCGGGGAGATCGACGACATAAGCGCCGTTGGCGGCGTTGAGTGTCTGTATGCTGCCAGCTTCATCGACGAGCAACGCTTGGGCAGTCCGTGCCGGCAGCGTCAGGCGGGTTGGGGTGCGACCCCAGGTCCACAGCACCGTGGTGGTCGACCCGTCACCCTGGAATGTGACCGCTTCTGCGTTGCCGCGCGTCTGGCGCGTCACCTGGCGAAAACCGCCGAGATAGCGGGTCACCAGCTGGTAGGCGGTGAAGGCTGGCCGGCGTGAGTCGTCGGCGCGCAGCAGACCAAACGGCTCGATCGATTCAGGGTGATCGGCAGTGTTGCGCAGTTTGTACACCTCGACGCGGCCCGCACCGGCGGCGAAGGCCAGGCTGACCTGCTGGATGATATACGCGGCCTGCTCCGCCTGCGAGACCCGAAAGCGTGGCGCCGACCAGGGTGGCTCCTGCGGATCATCGGACGGCGGCGCATTCGTTTCATTGATCCAGACCGCTTTGCCAGTGATCCCGTAGCGCCGAAGGGTGGCCCAGGTTTCGTTGAGCACGTCCACCGTCTGGCGGGGATTGAAGTAAATGTGGTAGGCCAGGCCGTCGAAATAGAAGTGATTGGCCGCAGCATCAGGATCGGCAGTGATCGCTTCGAGCACACGATCCAGGTAACGCCGGCGGCCGTGTTCCCAGTCCCAGTAATACGTCAGCCCGGCCATGAACACCTGCGACGCGGGATCGACGCCTTTGATCGCCGTGTACGCTGTCTTCAGGAGATTCGCATAGTCAAGTTCGCTACCGGCCCAGGTGCTGCCGGGGTGAGACAGGTCCCAGACGTCAGGTTCGTTCCAGATGATCCAGTGGTGGATGCGGCCCTGGTAGTGCTGGGCTATGCGCCGCACGAAGGCTTCCCAGGCGAACAGGTCGGGCACCGATCTGCTGCCAGACTGCGCGAACTCCTCGGGGCTGCGCGCTGCCCAGGCTGGCGTGCCGATGAGCAGACCCACCACCTCCCGTCCGGCGGCCAGCTCGCCGGCGATGAGCGGGTCGGGCACGTTGGCCGGCTGCCAGTCGTCACGTCCGCTGGGTTGGATCACGTCCCAGCGCAGAATGGCGCGTGTGTAACCGGCGCCGGCGTCGGTGGCGGCTTGTGGGTTGGCGAAGGCTTCGACGATGCCAAAGCGGGGGTCGGGGGGTGGGGGTTGGGGGATGGGGGTTGGGGATTGGGCGTGGGTGGGGGTGGCGATGAGGATGAGTGCCAGCAGGAGTAGATTTCGCAGGCTGTGCAGCGGTGCGTAGGCGTGAGGGGAAGGTGACGGAAAGGCGGTCATGGGTATCCTTTGGATCAGGTGCTGACTGCCAGTGTACCACGCGACTGCTTGGGTCGCAAGCGCCTGTGTGAAAAATGTGCCATGCGACGGGAGTCGTGTGTTCATTACCCCACGTTGCTGGTTGTGAAAATCATGATTTTGGCTATAATATCCACGTCGCTAGTTGACAGCTTGGTCAAGCTTTACCGAATGCAGTCGCTGGCCTGAAATGATTCCTCAAACCAAGTTGAGACCCAATGTCGATCCAAGATAGCGTCACGCACTTGCGAGACAGTCCGCTGCCTGACCAACTTCAAGGCGTTACCAAGGCTCGGATTCGGGCTGTGCTCAGGGCGATCGATCGCGAATCCGACGACATTGTAGATGCCGTATTTGCGCTTCTGGATGACATCACGCCAAGTTTGTTCACAAGTGCGCGTCCAGGAACCAGGTTCTGTGACGGTGCCTCGACGCAGCACATTGCAGCCCACGTTGGCACTTTGCAGCGCGCAAGCGGGAGACTCGATCGCGAAGGCAGAGATTACTGGATCAAGCCACTGCGGGAGTTGGGTGCGATCGAACCGGTGTACCTTCAGCCAGAAACGGGCGCCTTCATTCTTGGCCATCCAGTTGCAAAGTCTCCGAATTCTGCCTACCGTCTTGCCGCGGATTTTCGTGACATCTTGGCGGCAGCCGAACCTGAATGGGGGCCTCGACTCAAAGTATGGATTGAACAGGACCACGTCCGCAGGCGGCTCGAGTTGCAGGCCCAGATGGCTGAATTGGCCCACAAGGCGGTCGACACCAAACACAGCGACCTGATTGCCGCCTGCCAGACGGTGTATGCATCGATCTTCTTGCCCGATTATGCAGTTGTCTATGTCGACGACGGCGATGGCGACCGGATTACAGAGGCGCAGCGGCAATCCCTGGCCGCGGCCGGCATCGAGCTGACCCTTGGTGATGCCATGCCGGATATCCTACTGTGGAATCGAAGCAGTGACCAACTCTGGGTGATCGAAGCGGTGACGAGTGACGGGGAAGTCGATCTCCACAAACTCAGGCAACTCACCGCCCTGGCTATGCGGGCTGACAAAGCCGGTATTCGATTCACCACAGCGTATCAGACCTGGAAAGCAGCCGCCGCGCGCCAGGCCAGATATAAAAACCTGCCGCCTGGGACGTACCTCTGGATCATGGAAGACCCGACGAAGCACTTCCTGGCCATTGAGCCGCCGGCTCCTGGTACGGGCGTGGAGTGACATCATGGCTGCGATTTCACCAGATCGATTACCAGTTCGGTCGAGTGCCGATCACGCAACCACGCTTTCGGCGGAAGCCGACGTGC
>JAYRNS010000786.1:0-5697 GCA_041912075.1 Anaerolineae bacterium | reverse complement strand
CCTATAACCCGGCAGGCGTCGAATGGCGATGAAGAACGTGCCCTCCGGTACGCCAATGAACGCGTAGTAGCCCTGGCTGCTCGTGGCGCTGCGCTGTACGGGCTGCGCCCGCGACGAACGACACAACAAGCACTCCACGCCGGCCAGACCCGGCTCACCCGGATCCTGGATGCCATTGCGGTTGAGATCATTCCAGATGAAATCACCCACGATCCAGGCCATTGGCCCCGCAACCGGCTTTGCCAGGGGTCCGATCTCGCCATTGCCCGTACATTCGAACTGCGGACTGGCCGGTGCCGGTGGTTGGGGGTGAAGCGGTGCGGCATTCACGCCGGCGGTTGTCAGTACGAGTAACAACCACAAACCGAGTATCCAGCTGTATCTTTTTCCTGGCTGCATGTTGACCTCCCACGTCAAGGCTCAATCGCACCATCTACGCACGGATATAAACGAAGCCGGCCCAGAAAAACGCGTGATGGTGGCGCTGCATCGTGCGCAGTTGGGCCTGGCGCAGGCTGCCCGCTGGATCGGACATGCCGGCGGCCAACAGGCTGCGATAAAAATCGGCCATCAACCCCGACGTCACCTCGTCGGCCGCTTTCCACAGGCTGACCACCAGACCGGACGCGCCCGCGGCCAGGAAACCTCGCCCCATGCCCAGGAGGCCACCGCCGCGCGCCTGACCGCGCCCGGTTTCACAGGCACTCAGCACGACCAATGGACGCTGCGGCAGCGTCATCGTATACAGATCGGCCACGGTCAGGCGCGCGTCGGCCAGGAGCATCCACGAAAACAGGGGATTGTCCGGACGGAAGGTGGCGTGCGAGGCAACGTGAATCAGGTGGCTCTCGATGGTGGCGGCACGCACCGCGTCGAGGGTTGCTCCTGCCTCGAGCAGCCGTCGTGGCTGAAGTTCGTGTGAAAGCAGCGCAGCCACGGTATCGGCCTCAGCCACGGCGGCCGGCAGCCGGCCGCCATTGGAATAGCCGACCACCAGCGCGACGGGGCGTGTTTGACCGACCGCAGACGGCACAGCGCCGGATTCGGTCAGCAGCGCCTCCGGTGCCGAGAGGTAGGTCAGCTGATACTGCTCGATCAAGTGATGCTGCCCGTCGAAAAACGCGGCAAAGGGCAGGTCGTGCCAGCCGGCGGGGAGCACCAGGTACAGGTGATTGATGCCCCCCAGGTGTGGCAGCAGTGGATGTATCAATGCCTGGAAAAAGCGGGCCAGGTAAGCCTGGGCGAATGGCAGGTCATCGTCTGGTGAGCCGCGTGCGGCCACCAATTCAAGATGAAGGTGCCAGGTCTGCCGTATGCGCTGCAGGGTCGCGGCCGGTACCAGGTTGTCCACGCGTTGGGCTGCACGACGGGTCACCAGGATCACGTGGACTGCTTCGGCCACGACGAAATACGCCAGCATGACTTCGTCTTCCGCCAGGCGCTGCTGAACGGCTGCCATCCAGGTGTCTGCCGCTGCCGCGGACAGACCATTGCCGACGTTCGCCGGTGCGTCCCCCGTGAGGGGTGCCAGGTGCACACGAATACGGCGCTGCAGCTCCGCCAGCTCGGTTTCGATGGCGTGCAGCCTGAGGCGGGTCGTCGCCAATGGACTCCCCGGTTGCGTGTCTACATCCTGGCCCGACGGCATCGGCTGCAGCAGCAGGCGTTCCAGTTTGCTCTGCTCCCAGTGCCACGTTTCGCGCAGCGCCACCGCGCGCGCTTCCAGATCGGCCACCGGTCCGCCCGGGTCCTGTGGGTCCGGGTGACCAAGTGGTGCACTGTGGGCCAGGTTGACCAGGTAGAGCAGGGCAGCCGGTGACACCTGGTGGCGGCCCAGCCGCAGGGCATCCAGGTAGGCCGGCAGCTTGTCGTCCATGAAGGCGACTTGAAACTCATCGACGTGCAGCATCGTGCGCCACTGCTCGACTGCGGCCACCGCCCGCAGACAGGCCTGGAAGGCGGCGCTGGGGTCGCCCAGTGCCTCCAACAAGCGCGCGTGGGCGTGATGAGCCTGCCACACCTCCTCACGCAAACCGTGGACGGTTGTGAGGTCCAATGCGGTGCGGACGGCTTGTTGGGCGGCGTCGATATCGGCCGGGTGCTGGGCCAACGCACAGCGGGCTTGCAGCAGCTGGACACGGGCAGCCAGACTGGGCCAGGTCGCCGCATCGACCGCCCGCGCCACACGGCGGGACAGCCGGTAGGCGTTGGCAAAACGTCCCTCATCGAAAGCCACGATGCCGCGTTCGAGGTCGAGCTCGAGTACGCGCCGCCAGGCACCCTGGCGGTGCACGATGCGGCGCGCACGTGCCAGGAGCTGACCCGCGGTGGTCACCGCATTGAGCTGCCGGTAGGCGCTGGCCTGGTTGAAAAGGGCCAGTACTTGATAGCCAGGCATGGAATGCTGGCGAAAGGTGCGTTCGGCACCGGTTGCCAGATTGATGGTTTCCTGCACCAGGTTGAGCTGGCGGTAGATCGCCGCCCGCGTCAGGTCGGCAAACGCCACGTCGACATGATTGCCAATAGCTTCCAGCCCGTGATGTGCCGTTTCCAGGTGCTGCAGCGCGGCCAGGTAGTGCCCGCGGCGGTAGGCCAACAAGCCGAGGTTCAAGTCAGCGCGCGCCACTTCTTGCGCATGCCCGGTGTGGGCAAGAACCGCGCGCGCCGCATACAAGAGCATCTCGGCCTCGCCAAAACGGTCCAATTCCTGCAGCGCGTGGGCGCGGTTGATGTCCATGCGCGCGGTTTGCACCTGGTCGCCCAGCTGGACGAAGAGCGCCCGTCCGCGTGCGTATGCGGCGAGGGTGGCATCCAGATCACCCAATTGCCGGTGGGCTACGCCCATGTTCATCTCGAGTAAGGCCAGAGTCGGCCGGGCTGGGTCGCCTAAATCATTACACGCGATCCGGGCGCGTCCGGCCAGGGCGATGGCTTCGTGCAGCTGGCCCATCTCCAGGAGGGTACCCACCTGGTTGACCTGCAAGATCGTGGCTTCGAGATGCATCGCCTGGCTGGCAAAGTACTGCTCGGCCGCGCGGTAACAGGCCAGCGCTTCGGGCCCTTGCCGCAGGTAATGCAGCGCATTGCCGCGCGCCCATCCGGCGCGCGCGGTGGCTTCGGGTGAGGCCATGTGCTCGGCGACGCGGGCGGCCACGTCGGCAATTTGCAGGGCGCGGCCGGCGTTGCGCAGTTTTTCGCTGTCGACACGCTGTTTGAGGGCAATGATGACGTCGATGGTGAAGTGAGGGCGACAGCGGTCCAAATAGGCTGCGAAATCGGGACGTGTGTGGTGATCGAGCAGCAGATCCACCACATCCTGGGCAGTCATGGCTTCCGTTCCTCTCAGGTGATCGGACGCTGGATGGAGGAATGTCGGAAAGTGATTATAAGGGGAATGTGGTTTGTCACCAAATGCGCCATACAAAAAACCTCACAGGTCCCGAAGACCTGTGAGGTTTGCCTGGCGAAAGGCCTCATACGTTCGGAGGGCTTGGCGTATCAGGCGGCGGCGCTGCCGGCACCGTTGTGACCGTTGGCCGGCAGCTGGCTGGCGATGATCTCGCCGACGTCACGCACCTTGATCCCTTGATCGGCCTGTTTGGACGCGTCGGTGAGCATCGTCAGACAGAAGGGGCAGCCCACGACGATCGTTTGCGCACCCGTGGCAGCCGCTTCTTTGTAGCGGTTCATGTTGACCGCTTCGCTGCCGTGTTCTTCTTCCTTCCACATCTGCCCACCACCCGCACCGCAGCAGAAGGACTTGGCGTGGTGACGCGGCATCTCGATGACGCTGACCCCCACCTGCTGCAGTGCATCGCGCGGGGCGTCGAAAATGCCATTCTGGCGACCCAGGTAACAGGGGTCGTGGAAGGTGTAGGCGCCGTCGGTCACGCCGGCCAGCTTGAGTTTGCCGGCTGCGACCAGCTCGTTGATCAGCTGGGTATGGTGAATGACGTTGTAGTTGCCACCGTACTGGCGATAGTCACGCGCAAGGGCCTGCAGACAGTGCGGGCAGGTGGTGACGATGCGCGGCGGGTTGACTTCGTTCAGGGTTTCGATGTTGGCTTTGGCCATTTCGAAGAAGAGGTATTCATTGCCGCTGCGCCGCGCCGAGTCACCGGTGCAGCTTTCGGCCTCGCCCAGCACCGCATAGTTGACGCCGGCCGCGTTGAGCACCCGGGCAAAAGCCTTGGCCGTATCCTGGGCACGTGGGTCGTAAGCTGGGGCGCAGCCCACCCACCACAGAATCTCCGGTTCGGGGTTGTCGTCGATCGTGGGTACGTCCAGACCGTCGGCCCAGCGCATGCGGTCGCGAGCGCTGATGTTCCAGGGGTTGCCGGAACGCTCCATACCCTTGTAAGCGGCCTGCAGCTGTTCGGGGAATTCGCTCTCCATCAGCACCTGGTTGCGCCGGATGTAGAGGATGTCGAACATCGGCTCGTTGCCCACCGGGCAGACCTGGACACAGGCACCGCACGCCGTGCACGCCCAGACCGCCGACTCGCTGAGGGCGAAGTTGATCAGACCAGCACTCGATTCGGCGCCGCTGGACAGGGCGTTCAGGTTCTCGTTGATGAAGATACGTTTGTTGACTTCGAGTGCCGAAGGGGACAGCTCCTTGCCCGTGGTGTAGGCCGGGCATTGGTCCTGGCAGCGGTTACACATGATGCAGGCGTACGAGTCCAGCACGTTGGTCCAGGGCAGCTGCTCCAACCGGGCGGCGCCAAACTGTTCGATCGACTCGTCTTCGAAGTTGATCGGCTCGATCGTGCCCATGGAAATGCGCTTGGGTTTGGTCAGGAAGTTGACCCCCGACATGATCAGGTGGATGTGTTTGGTGTAGGGGAAGTAAGGGATGAAAGCCAGGATCAGACCGAGTGCCAACCACCAGGACAGGTGCTCTGCCACCACCAGGGTGTTCTCACTCATCCCCGTCCATAACTGGCTGACCACCGAGGCAAACGGCTGCCAGGCGTCGCCCGTCCCTTCGGCGACCTGCATGTGCGCAATGCCGAACGATTCGCCAAGAAAACGGAAACCGACGTGCGCCAGGATGAAAAGGCCCACGATCAGCGAGTCACGACGAATGCGACCTCCCTGCACCGCCGGCATCAGCTTGATATTCTCCCGGTATTGCAGGGCCGGTGCGTTGAAGACGAAGCGCCGCAGCAGGAAATAGACCATGCCCACCAGGGCGGCCACGGCCAAAACGTCGGCCACGAAGCGGTACACACCGCCGATGAAACCGGTACCCAGGAATTCGATCGGGAAGTACCCTTCGAGGATGTCGCCGGCGTTGACCAGAAAGAAAAACATAAAACACCACGCGATAAAGGCGTGGAAGATACTGGACGTCCGGCGCACACGCCAGGTGGGCAAGAGGGCGACCCAGTCGACCAGGGCCTGCCAGGCACGCTGCACGATGTGCTGGTCGTCATAATCGCCCTGGCCCCGGCGAATGACCCGGTACACCTTGCGGAATCCAATGAAACCAAAATACAACGAAGCCGCCACGGCCACGGCAAATAGAATTTTCTCGACAGTCGTCAGCATAAGGTATCCTTTCCACCACGTTGGAACGGGACTGGCCTATGGGAGGTTGCCCTATTTTAACACAGAACAGGGCCTGTCGAGACTGATTTATATCACATTCCGGGAATTAGTTTAGGCACCGGGGCTGCCGGCGCGCCGGATGAT
>JAYRNS010000785.1:0-8675 GCA_041912075.1 Anaerolineae bacterium | reverse complement strand
GATCCCCATCCCCCAACCCCTGATCCCTGATCCCTGATCCCTGATCCCCTTGTTGGAAAAAACACCCACATCGGGTACAATGCAAAAACGCTCACCCGCTGCTCGGGCGTGACCGACACAGGAAGAGGTTTGGATTGCATGCCAGTTGAGCAAGAGGGTACTGCCACACGCGGCGCTTTTCTGGAGGTGCTGCGCAACGGTCCGTTTTTGCGACTGTGGGGTGCCCAGGCGATCTCGATGACCGCTCAGTCGATGGTCAACTTTGCCGTGATCATTTTCACCGAGCGGCTCACCCACAGCAGTTTTTTTACCAGCCTGGCGGTGCTTTCCTTTACGCTGCCAGCGGTGGCCATTGGCACCTTTGCCGGTGTGATCGTAGACCGTTCCAACAAAGCCCGGGTGCTGCTCGTCAGCAACGTGCTGCGTATGCTGCTGATGGTGGGCTTCTTCTTTGCTGAATCGGAGGCGCCGGCCGCACTGCGTCTGGGTGTGGTCTTTGCCCTGACCGCGGCCTTTTCGGTCATCAGCCAGTTCTTCGGTCCGGCGGAGGCAGCCACGATTCCGCTGGTCGTGCCGCGCCGTCACTTGCTGGCGGCGAATGCCCTGTTTGCCACTACGTACAACGCATCGTTGGTCCTGGGGTTGGCCGTGGCCGGGCCGCTGTTGGTTTCGTTCATTGGTCTGGCACGCCTATGGCTGGTCGTGGCTATTTTGTACGCCATCAGTGCGCTGCTGGTGGCACGCCTGCCCGCCGGCGAGGTCAAACTGGCCGAGCAAGCGCCGGCCGCTGGCACGTGGTCGCGCTTCCGCCAGCTGTATTGGGAACCGGTGCGCGAATCGTGGGCGTTTATGATCCGCCATCCGGCCATACGTGCCGCGACGATCAACCTGTCGCTGGCGGCCACCATTCTACTGGTCGTTTCGACGTTGGGTCCCGGTTTTGTCAGCCGTACGCTGGGGCGCAACCCTGAAGATCTGAGCCTGGTCGTTTTGCCGGCCAGCCTGGGAATGCTGACCGGCATCATCCTCGTGGGCCGGGTTGCGGCGCGTGTCAGACCCAACCGGCTGATCGGGTTTAGTATGGCGGGTGCCGGTGTGTTGTTGGTTTTACTCGCCACGACCCAATCCTGGTCGCAAGCCATCGGCAACCTGCTGATGGGCGACAATTTCGATACCACGGCCCAAGGTACGTTCGCCATTGCCGGCGCCATGGTAGCCGCCTACGGGTTAGGCGTCGCGCATTCCTTTATTACCGTGCCGGCAAACACCGAACTCCAAGCCGAGACCAGCGAAGACATGCGGGGACGCGTCTTTGCCTCGTTGTTTATGATCATCGGTTTTTTGTCCATGCTGCCGGTGCTTTTTGCCGGCGCCCTGGCCGATCTGATTGGGCTGGTGACCGTCATGGTGCTGGTGGCCCTGCTGATGATTCTGACCGGCGCCCTGACTCTGCGTCGCCGCGCCTATACAAAAAAGGCTGCGACGTCATAGCGTATCGCAGCCTCGTACCGGTGCCGAAATTCGACCGGCCAGCGGTCCAACCGCGCGCCGGGTATGGTCTCAATCGGCCGCCGCCGCGGCAAATACTTCGGCCGCCCGGACACGTACCGTCTGTGTAAACTGCTCGACGTCCAGGCGCAGCAGGAACCACAACGCCGCCGCAACGCCCACCGCCTCGACAGCAAACGCCAGACCGTAAGCCAGGGCGTAGTCCCCACCGGTGACGAACACGACGGCATCGCGAATACTGGCACTCAGCACACCAGAGAAGCCGCGCCCCATGAGCTGCATCAAGCTCCACATCCCCAAAAAAGTGCCTGCCAGCCGTGCATCGGACATGCGCATCATCAGCGCCAGACCGCCGACGTTGAAAACACCCATGCTGAGACCGAGCACCAGAACACCGGGCACAACTACTGCCTGGATTCTGGCGACAGACGCGACCGTTAGCATCACGAATGCCAGGCTGACACCCACCGTGCCGGCGATCGTGATCGACGTGTCGGACGGCCGGCGCCGGCGCCCGGTCAATGCCAGCAGGCTGACCATACCTACCAACACGCCCATCCCCCAATAGGCATTCCAGCGCGTGGTCATGCCAACCGGCAGCCCAAACACGTCACCCCCAAACGGCTCCAGAATCTGGTCATACGCAAACATGAACAATGCGGATATGAACAGAAACGCCGCAAAAATGCGTGCCGCCTGGTTGTCCCAGACCACGCGCAGCGCGGCCGAAAGCGGCACCCGCGTCTTGTCTTCTGCGGCCCCGCCCTGCGCCGTATCTGGCTTTTCTTCACCCCACAGCGAAATGAAAAACAGCACCACGGCGATCAACGGCGCAATGATAAACAAACGCTGGTAGGCGGCCGGGTCGTAAACGGGCAGCAGCCGGCCGTAGAGGATCGACATCGTCGAGAACCCGATGATGAGCATCAACCAGACGAAACCGAGTGCCCGTCCACGCTGTGCTTCGGGTGCGCGGTCGTGAATCAGCGCCAGGTAAGCTGTGCCGGACACCGCGCGCCCCACACCAAACACCATGAATGCCACGAGCGCGACCAGCCACCACACCCCTTCACCGCGTGCGATGCCCCAGCCGATGATGGGTAGGGCAAAAAACGGCGCGACCATCACCAGCCGCCCACCCAGGGCATACGGCAAACGCCGCAGTCCGCGGATCGGGCGCTCGTCTGACAGGTAACCACCCCAGACGAAGAGGGGCGTCAAAAAATTGTGCAGGGACGTCACCAACCCCACCGGCGTGGCCGCAACACCCAGTTCGACGATCATGACCCGGTTCCAGATGCTGACCACGAGCAGGTCGATCATCGCCGAACCGACGTGGAACAGACCAAGCTTCAACAACACCCACAGCGGCAATTTCTGCTGGACCACGGCGCCTTCCCTCCACAGAAAGAAATAATTGAGGAAATCTATCTAAACCTATGGGAATATCGACAAATCTTAGCATGAACTGAGTGGACTGTCAAAGTCATATGCCACAAGATTCCAGGACTCCAACCGAATCAAGCTGTCCACCAGCCAGTTGATGCACGCCATTCGCGTATTCGTGACCGGCATTCGTGGATGGCCAACATCGTGCACAGCCGTTGCTGACACAAAAAAGCCAGGAACATCATCGCTCCTGGCTTTGTGGGGTTAACGGGCAATCTGTTTGGATCGCCCAGGCCTATCCTGGCCGGCTCAGGCCGCCAGGGCCGCAGCGGGCGGGTTCATCACGGCCTGTGGCTCAGCAAACAAGAAGTGGTCGTGATAATAGTGCATCCAGAGGAACGAAAGAATCGCGATATAGTAAGAGCGGTCGAACGCGGCGTTGAACTCGTAGCGCAGCACGTAGTGGAGGATGCCAAAGATGACAGCTGCGACGACGATCGTCCCCAGGGTGAACCCCATCAGCAGAAGGTAATACGAGCGCGCCTTGCCTGGTTCGGAAACCTTTTCCACGACGGGCATCGCGTGCATCTGCCCTTTTTCCTCGCGAATCCGGTTGATGTACCAGGTCAAGGCCAGGTATTGGAACGAGTGCCAGGTGTTCATCCCCTGGAACGCCGTGTCAAGATTGCCCAGGGCCGGCACGATGAACGCGGTGGCGGCCGTAATGGCAATGAAGAGCGCCTTGGGTACGTGCAGGGTGTGATTGCGCCATTCCCGGTAGGTTTTGACCGCAAAGAGGGCCACGGCCGTGAAGAACACGGCGGTCACGAGATAGAAAAAGATCGGCTGTTTCAAAAAGGCCGGGATGACGGCGCCCAGGTCGTTCTGACCGATGAACATGTCCTGGCTGATAATCAGTCGATAGGCGGCCACCGGGTATAAAGCCGTCAACACCACTGCGTAATCGATGGCGCGCGCGGGCAGCGTCAGACTCTTGATCTTCTTCTTATCGTACGCTTCGATGACAAAGATGATCTGGTGCAGCACGTGGATCGATGCCCAGAAGAAAAAGACCGTCAGCAGAAGCTGAAGATTGAACAGAGCCAGGGCAATGACGACGAGCGGAATCAGGATCGATGACTTAACGATGGCCGGGCGCTTGGCCACAAAATCCTTGTCCATCAGGGTCCGGGTGAACGTGGCATACATGTGCGGCCCACCCACCGCAAACGCCACCATCAGGTTGACGGCGTTGCGCGTGTTGTCGGGGTTGGGATGGACCTGGTTCAGTAGAAGCCAGGTCAGATAGGGAATGGGCACCAGGATGACACTGAGCGTGATAAACGTCAGGTCCCAGCGCCGGGTACGCAGCCACAGGCTCGCCTGTTCGGCCGAACCCGTACGGCTAAGGGTCAGAGTCGATGCTGCCATGTTTCCTCCTGTCACGTGAAAAGATGATCGGGCGTTACTGGAGCAGCGTACGGCTATGGCCGTTGCTGGGCGGGCAAAAATGTCCGCGTGGGTCGATGGGTTGGCCACAGAGTGGACAGGTTGGGCGGCCGGCCGCGACGAGCGAAAGCGCATGTTCGCTCAAGTCGCGCATCAGCGTGCGATTGCCGACGAATCTGGCTAATGCCGCGCCACTTTCGGCACCCTCCTCGGCGACGGCTTCCTGAACGATCAAGATCACCATGTCTCGATCTTCGTCGTAACCCAACCCCATCTGGCCCACGACAAACGCGGGGTAGACCGGCTCTTCCAGGGCCATGGCTGGGTTGCTGGGATCGACCAGATCGAGCCGCAGCTGGGGTGGGGCCTCTCCCAACTGCTCCAGCAGCTCGTTGATACCCACCGCCAGTGCCTGGACCTGCTGCTTTTCGACCTTGAGTGTCACGATCTGCAGACCGCGGCGCGCCTGCATGAAGAACTCACGCTGTCCTGGCGGGCCTACCGTGCCCACGGTGATACGTGAAACCGGGTCGAAATCGTAATCGAATTCTGGCATACAAATATCCCATCTACGTGTTGGAGGCTGCGGTGTCCGGCTGTTTTGGTGTTTCCCGGGCAAAACTGGGCATCTCGCCGGTGTCGTTGAACCGTACCAGGCGCGGCAAGCCCGGTTCATCGAACTGCAGCACCGATACCGAAGCGGGACTGATCACAAGTCTCTGAAAAAGGTCGAGATGCAAACCGGTATAGTGCGCCACGGCAGACTTGAGCACATCGGCGTGCGAAACCACGACAATCGTCTCCTGCGGATGCCGCTGCCGCAGGCTCTCCAGGGCGGCCACCACCCGGCCCTGCACTTCGCCCAGGCTTTCACCCTCTGGAAACCGGGCCAGGCTGGGCGCCAGCATCAGGACACGCCAAAGGTCACTCTCACGCAGGTCCTTCAGGGAACCACCGGTCCATTGCCCATAGTTGACTTCGGCCAGCCCATTTTCCACCTGCACAACCAACCCCAGGCGGTTGGCCAGGGGAGCGGCTGTCTCCAGCGCCCGGTCCAAGGGGCTGCTGTAGATGGCACCCATGGCAATATGTGCCAGGCGGTCGGCCAAACCCTGGGCTTGCTGCTGCCCCAGCTCATTCAGGTGAACACCCGGCGTCCACCCTGCCAACCGTTCACCCACCCAGTCGTTGGTCGCATGGCGAATCAGGAGAATCGTGGTCATAAGTATGGGGGCAATTATGCCATACGAATCCTAATCAGGCAAGGCGGACGCCTACCCAAACGAATGGGACGCCCCCACCTGAGTGCGGTTCATGCAACTACCCACCCATCCACCCGTAGCCTGCCCATCCGTCATTGACTTTTGTGCTGCGATGCGTTATAGTTATATCTGTAACAATTCGGTGGCGACTGCGGACCACATGACGTACCGTACACCGGCACTGGCCAATGATCTCAGTTCTTCAAGGGAGCGCTCAGCATGACGATTCGATCGATTATGACCACGAACGTGATAACGGTCCGGGAAACCGCCCCATTGAGCGACGTCGCCCGGATCATTGTGGAACGCCATCTGAGTGGTGTTCCCGTCGTCGATGACAGCGGCCGTATGGTCGGCATCATTTCGGAACGCGACGTACTGCGTGAGATGCACCCGATGTTCCAACATCTGATGGAATCACCGACACCAAACCTGGCCCATTCCGCACGTGACGAGGGATTCGAAGACATCAGCCAGGTGGCCACCGGCACGGTGATGACACGTGAGGTGCAGACGATCACGCCGGATACCTCGCTGATGGAAGCGGCGGCGCTCATGTTTCTCTGGCACATCCGGCGGCTGCCCGTCGTCGAAGATGGTAAATTGGTCGGCATTGTCAGCCAGGGTGACGTGTACCAGGCCATCTTCCGCATGCGGTTCAACCTGGCTGACCACCACAAGTGAGGCAGAGTTATGCTTAAGCCGAACCGCGACGTGGGGATTGTGGGCTATGGGGCCTACGTGCCCCGCTATCGTCTCGCGGGTGAAGAGATCGCGCGCGTCTGGCGCGGGCGCGATGCGGGCTGGCCGATCAAACAAAAGGCGGTGCCCGGCATCGACGAAGATACGGTGACCATGGCGATCGAGGCGGCCCGCAACGCCCTGCTGCGTGCCGACATCGACCCCCAAGACCTCAAAGCCCTCTGGGTCGGCAGCGAATCCCACCCCTATGCCGTCAAACCGACCAGTACGATCGTGGCTGAGACGCTGGGTGCACTGCCCGAAACCCAGGCAGCTGACTGGGAATTCAGTGGTAAGGCCGGCACCGAAGCGCTGCAGGCCTGTATCGGTCTCGTCGGTTCGGGAATGGCTGATTATGCGATGTGCATCGGCATGGATGCCGCCCAGGGCCGGCCGGGCGACCCGTTGGAATACACCGCCTCCGCCGGCGGCGCGGCCTTGATCGTCGGTCCGGCAGCCGCAAGTGTCGCGGTGGTCGAAGGCTCGTTGTCGTACGTGACCAACAGCATGGACGTGTGGCGCCGCCCCGGTGCCCGCTACTACAACAACACCCTGCGTTCGACCGGCTTCGACGCCTATTACGACCACGTCAAAACCACGGCATTGGCCTTTATGGAAGAGATCGGCCACACGACGGCCGATTACCAGCACGTCGTACTCCACCAACCCGATGGCAAGATGCCGCGGCGGGTGGCCGATTCCCTGGGCTTCACCTGGGATCAGCTGGCCGCCGGCTTTTTCGTCGAGGACATCGGCAGCACCCACGCTGGTTCGGTGTTGTTGGGTCTGAGCGGTGTGCTCGACGTGGCCCAGCCCGGCGACCGGGTTCTGCTCGTCTCGTATGGTTCGGGCGCCGGCAGCGATGCGTTTTCGCTCGTCGTCACCGAACGCGTGGCCGAGCGCCGCCTGGTCGCACCGATCACCCGCGATTACATCATGCGGCGCAAAGCGATCGACTACGCGACCTATGCGCGTTTTCAGGGCAATTTCCGGTCCAACTAGGACCGGGGCAGCGTATGGTTGCGCTGCCGTGTGACAGGAGACAATCGATGCGTGATGTATACATCATCGGCGTCGGACAAACTGCCGTAGCCCGGCACCCCAATACCAGCCTGCGAAGCCTGGCGGCGCAGGCCGTCAAGGCCGCCATAGCCGATGCCGGCGTGGAGGCGGTCCAGGGACTCTACGTCGGCAATATGCTGTCGGGTGTGCTGCTGTACCAGCAGCACCTGGGTGCTCTCATCGCCGACGCGGCCGGTCTGCGCGGTGTGGATGCAGCCACCGCTGAAGCGGCGTGCGGGTCGGGCGGCGCCGCGATGCGTTGGGGTACGATGGCAATCGCCAGCGGCCAGCACGACATTGCGGTGGTGTGCGGAATTGAGAAGCTGACGGCCACCGATCCACGTGTCACGACGCGCGGCCTGGCGATGGCAGCCGATTACGAACACGAGGCCTACCACGGTGTCAGTTTCGTGGCGCTCAACGCCATGATTATGCGGCGTTATCTGTACGAGCACAACCTGCTGCCCGAAGACCTGGCCTTTTTCTCGATCAACGCACACCACAACGGTGCCCGCAACCCCAACGCCATGTTCCAAAAAGCGGTCGACATGCGCACCTACCGGCGCTCACCCATCGTCGCCGACCCGATCCGCGTGCTGGATGCTTCGCCAATTTGTGATGGTGCGGCCGCCCTGGTGCTCTGCTCGGCCGAATGTCTGGCGGACTTGTCGCGCAACGGCCACCCCTACGTCAAAGTGCGGGCCTCGGCCAATGCCACCGATTCGGTGGCCATACACGACCGCTACAAACCGATGTTTTTGCAGGCGGCCCACACATCGAGCCGCCAGGCCTATGCGCAGGCCAATCTTGGCCCGGCCGACATCAATTTCTTCGAGGCCCACGATGCCTTCAGCGTGATGGCCGCCCTTTCGTTGGAGGCGTGTGGTTTTGCCGAACCGGGCCAGGCACACGTCCTGGCCAAGGATGGCGACATCACGACCGAGGGGCGGCTGCCAATGTCGACGATGGGTGGTCTGAAGGCGCGCGGCCACCCCGTGGGTGCCACCGGCGTCTACCAGGTGGTCGAGGCCTGTCTGCAGCTCACCGGTCGCGCTGGTGCCAACCAGGTACAGAATGCGCGCATTGGTATGACGCAAAACATCGGCGGCAGCGGCGCCACCATCGTCACGCACATTCTGGAGCGGATGAACTAGACCGACCCCAGCACACAGTGGGTGCTCGGATTTGCCCTGGCCCGCTCCGCCAGACTTGACAGAATACCCACCATGGTCCAGAATTCAGGGGTGAAGACCGGCGTTGTAT
>JAYRNS010000784.1:0-3333 GCA_041912075.1 Anaerolineae bacterium | reverse complement strand
CGTCTACACTTATTTCACCGATCACCTGGCCGAGGGCCTGCAGCGCGGTGCCCTGGCCGAGCACCTGGCCTTTCTCTGGCCACCCCTGATCCTATGGGCCACCTGGGGGCTGTTCGACGGGCGCACCAGCCAGCGCGCCGACCAGCGACCGCTGCTGGTGATGGGTTTGGGGCTGGCCTGGGCGGGTTTGATCCTGACCCATCACTTGACTGCACTGATGATGGGGGCAGTCTGGGTCGCTTACGCCGTGCTGCTTGCCGTACAGACGCGCCAGATGTCGCGTCTGTGGCTGGCGGCCGGCGGGTTTGCCCTGGCCGTGGGTCTCACCGCCTTCTACTGGATCCCGGTCATCGCCGAAGCCAGGGCCGTCAAGCTCGGGGCTGACCCGATCTCGACCGGTTATCGGGACCATCTGCTGCCGCTGGCCGGGTTGGTGGCGTCACGTTTCGTACAGTTCTACCGCACACAGCCCGCAGAGCCGCTGCAGCATTCGATCAGTCTGCTGGTGGCACTGCTCTTTCTGGCAGCAGTGGCGGTGGCCAGCGGACGCGGGCTGGTCAGCCTGCTCAACCGCCGCGCTCCCGCGGACCAGCAGCTTGTCTTCCCAACCGCCCAGTTCGTTTTTTTCGTCCTGGTCGCGCTCGTTTCGGCATTCCTGCTGACCACCCCCAGCCTACCCCTGTGGCAGTTCGGGGAAGCCCTGCTGTCGCGCCTGCAGTACCCCTGGCGCTGGCTCACGATTACGGCGCTGGCCAGTGCGCTGGTCATCGGTGCGCTGCCGGCCCTGCTGACCGGTCGACGATGGCCAGCCAACAGCCGCTGGCTGTGGGCAGGCGTGGTCGCGACCGGCGCACTGCTGATGGTCACCAGCCTGGGCAACCTGCCTTACCGGCCCGATGCGCGCAGTGCTGCCAGGGTGACGCCAGAGCAGATGTGGGCCGAAGATGCGGCCAACGGTCAGGTCGGTGCCACGTGGACCGCCGAATTCTTGCCGGTTGGCGTCACCGAACAGCGTTGGGCCCTTGGCCGCGCGCCCGACCAGCCGTTGAGCAGCCCACCGCCGGCCGCGGCACCGGTGGTCACGCTGGGTGAACGCCAACCCAATCGATACCAGTTGATCTGGGAGAGTTCGGGTGTACAGCCGGTGCGTCTCCACGCCTTCTATTTCCCCGGCTGGCAGGTGCGCATCGATGGCCAGCGTGTGCCCACCGGCGCCAGCGGTGAGATGGGGTTGGTAACGGGCCAGGTGCCACCCGGCCAACATCTGGTAGAGATTGCCTTCGAGAATACGCTGCCCCGCCAGGTCGGGTCGGTGGTAAGTGCCCTGACCTGGTGGGGCGCATTGCTCTGGCTGCTGCTGGCACACGAACGTTTTATGCGCAGCCGCCGCTGGCTGGCCACGATCTCCCTGCTGGCCCTCGTGCCGCTGCTGCTGTGGCTGAGCAGCGGCGTTCAGGTCCGCTGGCAGCCAACCCAAATCACGGCCAACCTGGAGAACCAGGCGCTTTTACTGGGCGCCGAAACACCGGTCCGGGCGCGAGCCGGCGCTACGCTGCCAGTCACGCTCTATTGGCTCAATCTACACGATACGGCACAGAACTACAAAGCCTTCGTTCACCTCATCGATGCCGCCGGCACCGTCCGGGCGCAGCAGGACGGTGACCCAGGCGGCGGCTTTTCACCCACCAGCCGCTGGCGCGCCAACGAACTGATCCTGGACCGGCACGTTCTCGAGCTGCCGGCCGATTTACCACCGGGGCTGTACACGATCAAAGCCGGTTTGTACCAGTTTGATCCGCTGCGTAACCTCACCGTCGTCCCAGCCACGCCTGACGATCGCGTGACGGTTGGGCAAATCGAGGTCGAATAGTGGGTCACTTGGCTTGAGCATAGCCATCGATTATGCTCGATCAATGGCCGCAGTCATGGCAAGTGACCCACTAGCGACGTGGCACCCGGCCGAGGAGGGCCGAGATCTTGATGGAGCAATGGTATCACCCACACTGGTGGCAGCGTGCCGTGCAGCAGGTGGCGCGCACCCGTCCGGGCTCGTGGCTCCTGGCTCGAACACTGCATCACATGGACCGCGCCGTGCTCAAGCTGTCGAACGGTCGTTATACCGCGGCCACGACGCTCACGGGGCTGCCGGTCGTGACGCTGACGACCATTGGGGCCAAAAGTGGTCTGCCGCGCCACGTGCCGCTGATGGGTATTCCCGATGGTGATAAGGTCGTGCTGATCGGGTCCAACTTTGGGCAGTCGCACCACGCCGCGTGGTATTACAACCTGAAAGCCAATCCCCAGGCGACCCTGACCATGGGCAACCAGACACGCCCCTACGTCGCACGGGAAGCCGAAGGCGAGGAACGCGAACGCTATTATCGCCAGGCCAGTGCGATGTATCCTGGCTATGCCGATTATCGCCAGCGGGCCGGCGCACGCCAAATTCCGGTCATGGTACTGACACCTGTGACTCCGGCACCGGATTGACAAATGGATGACCGGCTGCCTTGACCCGACTCAACCATCGCCACGTTTTGATCGTCATTCTGGTTGCCCACCTGCTGCTGGCCGGTTGGTACAGCCTGGCTATCCCCCTGGGTGAGGCACCCGACGAGGCCGACCATTACGCCTACGTCGTGTTCGTCGGCACGCAGCGCGCGCTCCCCGAAGGACCGGCGATTACCCAGGGCAAACACCCGCCGCTGTATTACCTGATGGGGGCGGCGCTCACGGCCTGGACTGGTCTCGATTTTTCATTTCTGCGGGCCAACCCCGACGTCCAATTGGGTCCGGATGCCATCTACAAGAATCACTTTATCCACACCGGGCTGGAGACCTTCCCCTGGCACGGCGGTGCCCTGGCCATGCACCTGCTGCGTTTTCTCTCGGTGATTCTGAGCACGGTCACGGTGTGGGCGGTGTACGCGCTGGCGCGGGTCACGCAACCGGACGACTCACCCCTGGCACTGGCCGCGACCGGTCTGGCTGCCTTCTTGCCCGGCTTTTTGTTCAGCAGTGCCAGCGTGAGCAACGACGTGCTGGCGGCGATGTTTGGCACGCTGGCCTTGTGGCTGGCCCTGCGCGCGTGGCGCCGGGGTGCCACGTGGGGGAATGCATTGGCCCTGGGGACCTGTCTGGGGCTGGGGGCGGTCAGCAAAGTGGGGGTGCTGGCGGTGTGGCCGGTGGCGGCACTGGCACTTGTGCTGCCGGCCCCGCCGGTCTACCCCGGCCGCCGGTCGTGGCGCCAACGCCTGGTGGGTCTGCTGCTGGCATTCGTACCAGCCCTGCTGATCCTCACGCCGTGGATGGTCCGCAACGTGCAGCTGTACG
>JAYRNS010000783.1:0-1610 GCA_041912075.1 Anaerolineae bacterium | reverse complement strand
TCCGAAATCTAAAATGGTTACGTCCGGTAATGCCCATTGATATCCACGTTACCATGGCTCAGGTCTCCCGTCCACATCGTGGCCTCGCCAGTTCCCAGCCCAAGCTCGACCTGTATCTCGATCTCGGATTGGGCAAAGCGCGTCGTCGCCGCGGCCTCGTCGTAGGGAAGCGGCTGCCCCTGGGCCACGACCTGCAAGGGTGCCAGGCCGGCCAGCTGGCTCCCAAAAAAGAGCGCAGTCCGATCCGGATCGACCTGTGCCCCGGAGTAGCCCACGGCCGCCAGGATGCGCCCCCAATTGGCATCGCCACCGTACAACGCCGTCTTGACCAGCGGCGAATGGGCGATGGCCCTGGCCGCGCGCTGCGCATCTTCCACTGAGACTGCACCCTGGACCGTGATCGTCACAAACTTCGTTGCGCCTTCGCCGTCACGCACGATTTGCTGGGCCAGGCTGGTACACACGCGGGTGAGCGCGTCCTGTACGGCGGCGAAATCGGGATGGACCGCATCGGCAATGGGTTCGTTCCCCGCCGCGCCGTTGGCCAGCACGGCCAGGGTGTCGTTGGTGCTCGTATCGCCATCGACGGTGATAGCGTTGAAACTGTGGGTCACAGCGTGGCGTAGTGCCTGGTCCAGCAGGGTTGGCGTGATCGCCACGTCGGTCAGCACCAGGCTCAACAGCGTTGCCATGTTGGGATGGATCATGCCAGCGCCTTTGGCCATGCCCCACACATGCACGGTCTCGCCGCTGCTCAGCACCAACACCGCCTGCGCCGTCTTTGGCCGGGTGTCGGTGGTCATGATCGCTTCGGCTGCGGCCGCAAACCCATCCGCCGCCAGGGCTTCGACGGCGGACGGAATGCCCTTCACCAGTCGGTCCACCGGCAGCTGCACGCCGATGACGCCGGTTGACATCACCAGGCACTGGTAGAGGTTAAGACCCAGCGCCTGCTCGGCCAGTTCGGCCATGCGGCGGGCGTTGGCCATGCCTTCGCTGCCGGTGCACGCGTTGGCGCAGCCGCTGTTGATCAAGATGGCCTGGATTCCCTCGGGGTTGAGGGCCAGGACTGACCGGTCGTAAGTCACCGGTGCGGCAGCAAAGCGGTTCTGGGTGAAAACCGCCGCTGCTGTGCACGGCATCTCCGACACAATCAAGGCCAGGTCGGGCGCGCCCGTTTTTTTGATGCCGGCCGCCACCCCGCTGGCCACAAAGAACGCTGGCATCGTCGATGCGGTCAATTGTTCCTCCTGTTTCATCGCGCAGCTCGTATGCCGTGGTCGTCATCGCCGCAGCAGTCTGCGCACATTCCCCAGGCAGCACGATCCTTGCGGATTACGTAGATCGCAGGCACACTGGCCAGCCCGAATACCGGCGTTGATATCGTCGACAATCGCCACGGCCAGCGCGTCGACCGCGGCGCGAATCTCCCCGCGAGTGTGTCCAAAACAATAACACACCGGTACATCGTCACTGTCCGGCTCTTTTTGATACACGCGCACCCGCACATCGCCGATCAGGAATGTCTGTACACCATCGGATGCAAAGTACACCACGGGACAGTCCTGCGTACCGCAGAACAGATAATGCTGATCATGCACGGCCCGTAG
>JAYRNS010000782.1:0-1873 GCA_041912075.1 Anaerolineae bacterium | reverse complement strand
CTATGGGCTGATCCTGGCACCCATTCTGGTGATGTTGGGATTCTTTATGATCGTCGGCAGCGCCCGTGCCCTCCTGGCATCACCCAAAGTGGGTGTCAGGACGGTCTCGGCCAGCCAGGCCTCCAACGATGCCACCGCGGCCTTTTTACACGATACACCCTATCTCACGAACACCCAGAATATCCTGATCTTGGGTTCCGATCGCCGTGCCGATACGCCTAACTGGCGAACCGATGTGATGATGATCGTGGCGATCGACCGGGCCAATGGTTCGGCGGGTATCATCAGCATCCCGCGCGACCTGTACGTCGATGTTCCCACGCGCGGGATGGGTCGTATCAATACGGCTGACTATTTTGGCAGCAACGGTGGCGAAGACATGGCGGCCGGTGCCCGCACGATGGCCGACATCATTCGACGCGACATGGGGATCCAAATCGACAACTACATCCGCCTTGACTTCACGGGCTTTCGCGAGGTGATCAACGCCCTGGGGGGCATCGACGTCCAGGTAGACTGCCCGCTTGAAGACTACTTTCTCGAAGTAGCCATTGGGCGGCCGCGCATCGAAGCTGGTTTGCAGCATATGGATGGTCAGACTGCCCTGGCGTACGTGCGTACCCGCCGGCAGGGCGGCGACTTCGACCGCGCGCGTCGACAACAGCGGGTGCTGATGGCGGTGCGCGACCGGGCTGTGTCAACCGATCTGCTGCCCCGACTGCCGTCCCTGGTGCCGGCCGCCTTGCAGCTGGCCGAGACTGACCTGAACCCGTTCCAGCTGATGAGCCTGGCGCGTTTTGGTATGACCATGGATCTCAGCAAACTCAAAGGGTTCGTGATCGATGCCAATATGACCGAATTCTACACCACGGATGAAGGGGCTGAGGTGCTGAAACCCGATTGGGACGCCATTCATAAGGCCATTGGTAACCTGTTTGCGTCAAACGCTAAGTCGTTGATCGAATCCAACGACCGTTCGGCGACCTGCCCACAGTAGCGTATGCCAAGAAATACCCTAAACCGCCAGCGGCCGCTCCGGTTGGCCAGGGCCTCGGCGGCCGTTTTACTGATTCTCGCCCTGGCCAGCTGCACACAGCCGCTGATTGTCACGCCGGTTAGCTCACCGGTGCCTTCGGCGACACCATCACCTACCTTGCTACCGGCGGCAACGCCTACAGCAACACCCACGCGCCCCTTTTTACCGACGTTTACACCGACGCCAGGCCCCACCCCGCGCCCCCTGCAGGGCACCACCAACATCCTGCTGCTTGGCTCCGACCGGCGGGGTGAACGCGGCACAGGCCGTACCGATGTGATGATTATCATCGCTGTCGACCATGCCAACCGGCGTGTCGGTGTGGTGAGCCTGCCGCGTGATCTCTACGTGAATATCCCCGGTGTCGGGCAGGAACGCATCAATACGGCCGATGTGTATGGTGAACTCAGACGGCCAGGCAGCGGTATTTCGCTGGTTAAGGAAACGATCGAGCAGAACCTGGGGATCCCCATCGACAAGTATGTGCGTATTGACTTTGAGGGCTTCATCCAGGTGATCGATGCCTTGGGTGGAATTACTGTGACCGTGGACTGTCCATTGCACGAGACCTGGCGTGACCCGGCTGCGCCCGGTGGTTCCGTGCGTCTCGATTTTGAGCCTGGCGATCACCACATGGATGGGCGCACGGCGATGTGGTACGTGCGTACGCGCCGGCAGGGGAACGATTTGGACCGTGGGCGACGCCAACAGCGGGTGCTGATGGCGCTCAAGAACCGCGCCGAAGAAGCCAATCTGTTACCGCAGGTGCCCGCACTGTTCAACGCCCTGCGGGGCAACGTCGACACCGACCTCAGCCTGCTGGACGTAGTATCCCTG
>JAYRNS010000781.1:0-3293 GCA_041912075.1 Anaerolineae bacterium | reverse complement strand
TCGCCGGCCTGAACGCGGCCTTTCCAGCCGCACCGGACCGCTTTCTGTTTGGACCGATGGCGGTTCTGGGTTGGGGCACACCAACCCTGGTGACCCTGAAGCTGGCGCTCATCCTGGAAATACCCGACCCGGTGCGCCTGATCGTCCTCGGCCGGCTGACCGCCACCCTGCCTGATCCAGACCACCCCGTCGTGTCCATCCAGATCGATGCCATTGGCGAGCTCAACTTCCAGCAAGGCACGGTGGCCCTGGATGGTGCCCTGGTCAACTCACGAATCTTGCAGTATGGGCTCACCGGCTCGATGCGGCTGCGCGCCAGCTGGGGTGAATCGCCTTATTTCATCCTCTCCCTGGGTGGCTTCCATCCGCGCTTTCCGGTGCCGGCCGGTATGGCGGGGCTCACCCGCCTCGGTCTCAGCCTCTCTGCCAGCGACAGTTTGCGTCTGCGGCTGGAAACCTACCTGGCGCTGACGCCCAATACGGTCCAGTTTGGTGCGCGTGTCGATCTGCTGGTCAAGGCGGGTGATTTTTCCCTGGAAGGTTACCTGGCCTTCGACACCCTGCTCAACCTGGCTCCCTTTGGGTTCGTGGTCGACATCGCTGCGGGGGTGGCCCTGCGCCACAAGGGTACGCTGCTGCTGGGTGTTTTCCTCAACATGACCCTGGCGGGTCCCACCCCGTGGCACCTGCGTGGTACGGCTTCGTTCGAGCTGCTCAGCCTCCACTTCACCGTTCAGTTCGACGAGCGTTTTGGACCCGACGTACCGCCCCCGCTGCCGGAGCCGGTCGACGTGGGGGTGCTGCTGCGCGCCGCCCTGGCTGACGTGCGCAGCTGGAGCAGTGAACTGCCCGGTGACGCGCATCCCTTCGTAGCCCTGCGCGCCGTGGACGGCAGCGGCGTGGTGGCGCATCCCCTGGCACGCGTCACCGTACGCCAGCGGATTGTGCCGTTCAATTACCCGATTGCCCGCTTCGGCAGCACCGTGCCGGCTGGCGAACGTGAGTTCAACGTGCGCGTCGCGCTCGCCGGTGGCAGCTTCACCGTCCAGCCGCAGATGCTCGAAGATTATTTCGCGCCCGGTCACTTCCAGAACCTGCGCGAGGACGAGAAGCTGTTCCGGCCCAGCTTCGAAAAACACCAGGCCGGCTTCCAGTTCGGCTCCGATGCCTATGCCTACGACGCGGCGCTCGGCCTGGAGATGCCCATCGAATACGAAACAATCACGGTCGAGGCCGCCGGTCAGCCAGGTGTGCTCGACGACAGCCGCTACACACCTGGGGCCGCTGCCCTGGCCCGCGTGACCCACGATGGGGCTGCCGGGCGCGCCGCGCAGATCGCTGGGTTCTGGAATTGAGCGCATCAGAGATAAACCCAAATCGGGAGGCAACGACGTTATGCCATCAGTCCAGGCACTCTATACCTTCCTCCCCTGGGTCCGCCAGGGAATCACTGCCGCGGCGCAGGTCACTGACACGCTCGCCGGTGGTGTGCCGGGCCGTCTGGCACTGCCGGTGCAGCTGTGGATCAACGAGCGCGACCCGGTCGCCATGCAGGTACGTTTTTATGGTCCCGGTGACGTCCTTGGCATCGACGCCCGCGCCATCGTGCGCTGTGAGCCGCGCTCGACCCTGAGCGAGTTCCCGCCCAATCTATTTGCCCTGATCGAGTTCGACCGCCCCGATTTCCCCTGGCTCTTCACCCCAGCCCGGGCCGATAGTGCGGGCCGCCTGCGGCCCTGGCTGGTTCTGGTGGTCGTGCCGCGGCAGCCCAACACGCAGCTCACGGTCGAACCGCAGCGCCCCCTGCCGGTGCTGGAATGCCCGCTGCGTGAGCTGCCCGACCTGACCGAGTCGTGGGCGTGGGCGCACGCGCAGGTGGTGCGTTACGCCGGCGAACCAGGCGCACCAACGCTGGACCAGCTGCTGCGTGACTATCCCGAACGCACGATTTCGCGCCTGCTCTGCCCGCGCCGCCTGCTGCCCGACCAGGGCTACCTGGCCTGCCTGGTGCCGGCGTTTGCCGTGGGGCGTGACGCTGGCCTGGGTGAAGGCCCTTCGCCGCCCGATACCACCGAACTGGCACCCGCCTGGCCCACGCCAACGCCCGGTGCCACCACGCTGGTACGTCTGCCGGTGTACCACCATTGGGAATTCGAAACCGGCCCGGCCGGCGACTTCGAGGCGCTCGTGCGCCGCCTGCAGGCGCGCCAGCTGCCGCACGACGTGGGTCTCCACCGCGTGGCAGTCCACGCACCTGGTTGGGGTATGCCGGCACAGCCAGCCGGCACCCCTGGTACCCTGCTCGAGCTGGAAGCCGTTCTACGGCCACCCACAACCAGGCCAGCACCCTGGCCCGAAGCGGCACGCGCGGCGTTTCAGCAGAACCTGCGCACGATCCTCAACGGCCTGGCCGACCCGGCGGTGGAACCCGTGGTCATGCCGCCCATTTACGGCCAGACCTATGCCCGCACGGCGACCGTGCCCCCTGAGCCCACCCAGCCAGTCTGGCTGCGCGAGCTCAACCTCGATCCGCGTGCACGCATCGCCGCCGGCCTGGGCGCCATGGTCATCCGTTTTGAGCAGGAGCGCCTGATGGCGTCTGCCTGGCAGCAGCTGGCCGCCGCCGAGGAAGACTGGCAGACCGCACACCGCGCCCAGCTGGGTGCCGCCGTGGGTGAGACGCTGCGTGCCAAACACCAGGCGGCGGTGAGTGTGCCGGGCAGCCTGGCCGCAGGCGCCGCCGGTTGGGATGCGCCGGTGGCCGCCGTGATCCCTGGATTTGCCAGGGCACCGGTGCCGGCAGCACAGCCGGTCTCGTTTGCCACCGGTTCGCTGGCGCGCCGGCTGCAGGTGCGCGGGCAGCTGGCGCCCGTAGCCGCCGCGCCGGCGGAAGTGGTCCACGTCGTGTCTGACGTCGGTCCGCCTGTCGAACCGCCCCGACTCACCCCACAGTTCCGGCAGCCCATGGTCGAGCCGCTGCGTGATTATTTTGCCGAAATGCTGCTGCCCGGGCTGGGCCAGGTGCCGCCCAACACCGTGGCACTTTTGGAAAGCAACCCGGCTTTCATCGAGGCCTACCTGGTGGGTCTCAACCACGAGTTGGGGCGCGAATTCCTCTGGCGCGAGTTTCCGGCCAACATGCGCGGCACCTATTTTCAGAATTTCTGGTCACGTGACCGCACCGCAGGTTCAACGAGTGAGCCGCCACCGCTGCCGGACCTGCCGCCGATTGCCGGCTGGACACCCGACAGCCACCTCGGCGACCACCTGCGGCAGGGGGCCGGCATGCCACC
>JAYRNS010000780.1:0-5435 GCA_041912075.1 Anaerolineae bacterium | reverse complement strand
GCGCTACGGACGTTCTGAATCCGACACGGGTGATTACATCAACTGCCCGCTGGACCGTGACCAGTACGAGGCGTTTGTCGATGCGCTGGCACAGGCCGAAACTATCGCCCTGCGCGAGTTCGAGGCGCAGATGTGGCAGTCGGAGCACTTCTTCGAAGGGTGTTTGCCGGTGGAGATCCTGGCGCGCCGCGGACGCAGCGCCCTGGCGTTTGGCCCGCTGCGCCCGGTCGGCATCATCGATCCGCACACCGGGCGGCGACCGTATGCCGTGGTGCAGCTGCGTCAGGACAACCTGGCCGGCACGCTGTACAACCTGGTGGGCTTCCAGACCAACCTGAAGTGGGGTGAACAGAAACGGGTGTTTGGCATGATCCCCGGACTGGAGCAGGCCGAGTTCCTGCGTTACGGCATGATGCACCGCAACACCTTTATCAACGCGCCCAGCCTGCTCGAGCCTACCTTGCAGTTCAGGACGCGCTCCGACCTGTTTTTCGCCGGCCAGATTACCGGTGTCGAAGGGTACGTTGGCAACGCCGGCACCGGTTTGCTCGCGGGCATCAATGCCGCACGACTGATTCATGGCCAGTCACCGCTGGTGCTGCCGCCCACCACTGTCATGGGTGCCCTGTGCTGGTACGTCACCCACTGCGCGGTCGAGGACTTCCAGCCCATGAAAGCCAACCTCGGATTGCTGCCACCCCTGGATCCACCGGTTCGCCACAAGCGTGCACGCTATCAAGCCTATGCCGCGCGGGCGGCACACGACCTCGAAGCCTTCATCGCGGCCAACGATCTCGCACCTGCACTCATTGCCCTGCCGGATCCATTACCTTCGACGACGCTGTGACGTCTTCCTAAGTGTAACGGGGCTTGCGGTGCCGCCGAGCAGCACGGCAGGCCCCGGACCTCAAAACAAAGCTGTTATAATTGCATGGCCGCTTCGGATTTTGCACTCTATAGAAAACAGTGCTATAATGGCCATTAGTTCGTTTCAGCCTATTCCAGTGAGTACTCGTTGGAGTACGACAATCGCATAACGCAGTTTGTATTCCTCCCATTCGTTCCAACATTTATCGCTTCATCTTTGAGGGGTGGCTCGGGTCCCTGAAGCATGTGTGTAGGAGGATCTATTCATCATGCACCGCAGAACACGGGTCATTACACTCGCGCTGATCCTGGTCGTGATCCTCACCGCCGGACTCGTTTCATCGAGCCCGATGGCCGCCTCCAATGTCGAAGTCATCAAAAATGGAAACTTTGAGGGTGGTTTCACGACCGTCGGTGGTTGTGGTGCCGTTGGCAACTATTGGCATTGTTTTACCAATGGCGGCCGCGCGGCCTTTGGCTTCTACGACGATCAGTGGGCAAGTACCGTCTGGGACGGTAACAACTCGCAGCTGATCGAGATCAACACCAAACAGGACTCCTCGGAACCCGACCGCACCGCTGGCATCTACCAGACGGCAGGGGTGAGCAAGGGGGCTACCTACGACTTCAGCATCCGTGGTATGATTCGAACGGATGACCAGGACCCCGACCCCTGGCGTTACCGCGTGCTGGTCGGTTTCGACTACAACGGTGGCACCAACTGGCAGGCGGTCACCAACTGGCAAGAACTGCCGTGGGACACCTACTACCCGCGCACCAGCCCCGGTGCTTTCAGCAGCTACTCTGGCAAAGTCACGGCCACCAGCGGCAAGATCACGGTTTTCGTGCGTGTCTTGATGAAGTGGGGCACCCCGTACCGTGAGGTCGATTTCAATATCGACGGCATCAGCCTGTTTGGGCCGGGCGCGAGCAGCGGGTCCACCAGTGGTGGGGGCTCAACCGGCGGGTCGACCAGTGGTGGTTCGACGGGCGGCGGCTCGACAGGGAGTGGCGGCGCCGTGCAGCCACCCGCAGCCGTGGTCTGCTCCGGCACCAACCTGGTCGCCAATGGTAACTTCGAAGGCGGTTTCAACAACGGCGTCGGCAAGAGCTGGTACTCCTATACCAATGGGGGTCGCGCTGCCTACGGGTTCTACGACGACACCTGGCCGCCGGTGGTTTACGAGGGCAAACACGCCCAGCTGATCGAGATCAATACCTACAACTACACGCCGGCCACCGACCCGAACCGTTACGCCGGTATCTACCAGGTCGTCAAGGGGTTGAAGAAGGGGCACACCTACCAGTTCTCGCTGGCGGGTATGCTGCGTGAAGAAAGTGCCCATCCCGATGAGGATGCATACCGCTACGAGATCCTGTGGGGTTACAATGCCGGCTCCAACGGCAACTGGACCCTGGCCAACTGGCAGTACGTGCCGGTCAGCCCGATCTACGTGCGTACCGCACCCGGCGCTTACAGCACCTACAGTGTACAATTCGTCGCCCCTAGTGACAGCATCACGCTCTTTGTGATGGCACACAAGAAGTGGGCCACCGGCGGACGTGAGCTGGATACCAACCTGGATGCCATCTCGGTTGTGCCGTGTAAGGTGTCGGGTACGCCGCCGCCGCCCCCGCCCGCGGAGTGCACCTACGTCGTGAAACGCGGCGACACCCTGTCGGCGATTGCGGCGAAGTACCACACGACCGTGGCCCAGTTAGCGGCGATGAACCACATCAAGAACCCGAACCTGATCTTCGTCGGCCAGGTGCTGGACGTACCGTGTCCCAAACCGGTCGGCCACAAGCCACCGCAACCGGTCGTGGTCGGCACATCCGGTTTCGTGCCTAGCCAGCCCACCCAGCCGGTCACACCGGGCACCTCGGCTGAGCAGATGAACGCCCCGGCCGCCGAAGCCGCCGCGACGGTTTACGTGGTGAAGCGTGGCGACACGCTGAGCCAAATCGCGACCCGGCATGGGGTCACGACCGCCGCCCTGGCACAGGAAAACGGCATCCGCAATACCAACCTGATCTATGCCGGACAGAAGCTGACTGTCCCCGCGCGCTAACCCAAAGATGACTTGCCAGGTCGCCATGATCTCGCAAGTCTAGTTCCCACCTGGCAGGGACCGGTCGTCCAGGGTTGTACGATCGCCTGAACGTAAGGGCCGGTGCAGAACACTGCACCGGCCCTTTGTATCTATCCCGTCAGGCGTGGCGGCGTGCCGCCATTGATGTAGGCAAACAGGCGGGGCGTCATGTTCGCCGGGTAGTCGCCGGCATCCAGGAGGATGTAAGGGTCACACGTGCCGTTACCGCCGTGCCGGCGGCCATGGCGCTGCTTGCGCTCGACATCGACCAGGTAGTGCGCATTGAGGAAATGACCCCAGCCGCCGACCCTCATGTAACGCGGGCCATCGATGTGCACACCGTAGTCAGCACCGTGCGGTGCCAGCATACCCAGCCGGGCCACGAGGTCGTGTTCGTTGCCGAAACTCTCGATCCAGGGCAGTGGGTCATGGTTATCCGATGCTGGTAGGACGTAACGCATCGTGTTGGCGCAGTTGGCAAAGCAGTAAACTTCCAGTTTGCGCAGCTCCTGCTCGCTCAACGGTTCGAAGTCGTCCAGATCGAGCTGCTCGTCATCGGCGTAGATCGGTTCCGGGGGCGCAAAGCCCATGATGGCCTCAGCCGGCGGCGCAGGTTGGGGTCCCTTTTGCGCCAGCAAGTCCAGCACCACGGCGGTGATGATCGTTCCCTGGGAGTGCGCGATCAGCACGACCCGTTCTTTGTGCGGGTCTTTGAGGGCGTCGTAGACGACGGGAAAGGCCTTGGTGCCGGCTTCGCGGGCCTTGTGTTGGGCTTTGCCCCTGGCGCACTCGACCAGATCGAGCAGCAGGGAATCGCTGGCGTTCTGGATCAGGGTCAGTGGGCGGTGGAACAGGTACGACAGATAGGCCGCATTCATTTGGGCTACCTCGTCGTTGGTGGCCACGCCGTTGATGAAGATCCACGCTTCTTCGGGGAAGGTCGTGTAGCACCCGTTGTGGTCGGGACGCTGCAGGATGGTCGTCGGCCGCCAGAAGAAGCGGTTGATGGCTGGCGGTCCCAAGGACGGTGGCCGGTGCGGCATGGCCGGCACGGTGACCGTGGCCAGGAAACGCAGGCTGCGCCAAAGGTGCCATGGGCTGATGATTCGATACTCGGAGAAACTGTGATCGGATGGATACCAGGAATTCGGCCAGCCCAGGATCGACGCGCCGTAAAAGGGCGGCCACAGCTTGAGCGCGTCCAAGGCAATATCGAAGAGCTGGACTGTGTCTTCGACAGGACTCGTCGGTGCCGGGGAAAGGTCTTGGTTGGTTGCAGCAGCAGATGGCGAGGTCATGGTTTTCTCCTCGCACGGAACCTATGGGCCGCGGCTGGTGCACGGTATCGCCGTGGTGTAGGGCCTGAAGGGGCGTCTGACCCAATTGTAGCACCGAGTGATGGGGAATGCAATACGTTTCTGGAGAGATACCAGACATGCAGGTTGGTGTTGGCGTCTTTCTATACATTGTTGAGTGCCACGTGACTTTACAGCGAACCATTTTCCCGCAATGGGCATGATAGGGCGAGATGTGGTATAATGTCGTCAAAGGTTGATGATGCTATTTTCTCGTACGTGGCTTTCCATGCGGAGCACACCTAGGATCATGACTGTATCAACGTCGAAAGTCAGCCAACGACAGCGACGAGGCTTAGCAGCGGATCGCCTGATCCTGAATGAGCTACGAGACCGGATCCTGGCCGATGTACCCAACACAGTGCAGCGTATTGTGCTTTTTGGCTCACGCGCGCGCGGGGATTTTGGCGACGCTTCGGACCTGGACGTGTTGGTTGTTCTCAATGAATGTAATGCTGTGGTGCTGGAACGCGTGCGCACGGCACGCTATGAGGTCATGCAGCGGTGGCAGTTTGAGCCACTCATCTCGCTGTTGCTGCTCAGCGAGCAAGAATGGCAGGAGTTGTCTAGACACAGTGCCGGTTTGAAGGCCAACATCGAACGCGAAGGGCTGACGGTATGGCCGACAATGTGAGGGGGGATATCAGCGCGTTGATGGCGCGGGCCAAAACCACTCTGGCGGCAGCTCGTTTGCTCAGCGACAACAACTATCCAGCCGAAGCTGTGTCGCGTGCGTATTACGCGACGTTTTATGCGGCCACGGCTCTGCTACACTCGGAGGGCATCACTGTGGCGAAACATTCTGCGGTAATCTCTCAAGTAGGGCAGCACTTCGCCAAGACAGGTCGGCTGACGCCACGACTCCATCGCATTCTGCTTGACATGTTCGATGAACGACAATCCGCAGATTACAGTGGCACCAGCTTTAGCGATGAGCGGGTGACCGTTGACTATCAGAATGCCGAGGAGTTCGTTGCAGCAGTTCAGGATTATCTCGAACAACACGGATACTTCGGGTAGACCACCAGCCGCGTTTGCGCACAACGCCACTCCGATAAATGAGCCGAATCGGTAATCTCTTTCGACTAATCACGCTCTGTTGGAACCGCAGCGACGAAAT
>JAYRNS010000779.1:0-2609 GCA_041912075.1 Anaerolineae bacterium | reverse complement strand
AACCTGTACCGGGGCTGGGTGGCCGACATGAACCAAATGGAACGGTCCGGCTCGGATGGCAACGTCAATGTCGTCGTGCAGATCGGTTTCAATGCCGGGTTTACCTACCGTTACTACATCTTGCCCAATCAGAATAACAATCAAATCCGTTCGCCACGCCAGACCGTGCCAGCCGGCGAGACCGTCGATCCCGGCGATCCCGATACCCTCAACGATTTCATCACCTGGACGACGGCCAACTTCCCGGCCGACCACTACGCCATGGTCATGGCCGGCCACGGCCAGGGTTGGAAAGGAACGATGATCTTTGGTGACCAAAATCACCTGACGATGGCGGAGCTCAGCACCGGGCTGGGTGCATTAGGCCAGCGTTTCGACGTCATTTTTTTCTACTCCTGTCTGATGGGCGAGATCGAGGTGGGGCACCAGCTCAATGGCCAGGCGCAGATGATGGTGGCCAGTGAAGAGATCACCTGGACGGTCTTTCCCTGGCGTGGTTTTATCGACCGCTTGAAGGCCAATACCGGCTGGAACGGCGGCCAGTTTGCCGACCAGGCCGCACAGGATTATGCGGCCGTGCTGCAGCAGACCAACGCCAGCTACACCATTGCGTCGGTCGACCTGGCCGGGCTCAGCGGCACGCTCACCCCGCGCGTCGATACCTTTGCCGCCAGCCTGATCGCCGACGTCGAGGATATCAAGGTCCACGATACCGTTGGCGACAACGGGCAGATCCAGATCAAACGTGACGTCCTGCGCCGGGCCGAAGACTTCGTCGATTCCAACTACAAGGATTTGTATCACATCGCCGACCTGGTCCGCCCACTGCCCCTGGCCGCGGCGGGGGATGCGCAGCCGATCCTGAATGCCCTGGCTGAAGGGACGGGTGGGGTTATCCGCTGGGAAGATCATGGGGCTGGGAATCGCAATGCGCATGGATTGTCGATCTACTTCCCCGATCATCAGATCCTGCCCGACAGCGGTGGCAGTGTCGAATCCGCCTCGCAGCGCGCCTTCGACAACCCAAAATTTGGCACCCATCTCTACAAAAAGGACGCGACCATCCTGCTGCCGCGTCTGCGCGCCACCGACCACACCATGGCTGACGACCCCGACTTTGTCTTTCCCAACGACACGCGCTGGGATGAGTTTCTGCACCGCTTCTACAAACCGGTGGCCGATGCCTGTATCCGGCAGCAGAACGGGTGCGTGGATCGTATCACCGTGTTTGTGAGCACCCGTGTGACCCTGAGCGGGGTTGGGTCATCCGACAGTGACGGACCGACGCTGGACGACGTCCCCGCACACCCCGGGGGTATCGAGCACTGGTACTGGGATTTCGTAACGACGACCGACAATGCCGCGCCGCTGCCGGCGTATGCCGAGGGAGTGCGCTTCGACGATTGTGACGAGGACTGCGACCGCGATGAAGTCGACGAGACCGACGACGACCGCGACGCGCGGGGACGCGTGGTGCAGTACCTGTGTGCCGCCGCCGGCACGCACGTGATCCGGCTGATGGTGTGGGACGAGCACCACGACCAGAAGAAGATGCACAACGAGGACATGGCGCACAACGCCGGCCGGCACTGGCTGCACTTCAACGTGGACGACGCGACGGTCACCATCACCTGCGTACAACCGGTGACGTCGACGCCCACCTCCACGACGACACCCACCTATACACCGACACCCACCGCCACCCCCACTGCGACGCGAACCCCCACCGCAACCCCCACCCGAACCTCTACGCCCACGCCGACACCACCGCCGGTGCTGACGGGCATCTCGTCGACCTTCGTGGTCCTGGGGGGTGGCCTGGTCGAGATGCAGGTGCACGTCATCAGCCAGCCGCTCGACCAGCTGATCTACGACCTGGAGATCTACTTCGGCGAGCAGACACCGCCGTGGGCTGGTGGGCAGCCCATCCAGCCCCCGGCGGGCTGGAGCGCACAGCCGCTGCCCAACGGCATCCGGTTTGTCACGTCGAACAACCCGCTGCACACCTGCCAGCCCGTCACCCTGCGCCTTCAGGCCAACCCGCCCCCGGGTAATACCATCATCGTGCATGCCACCGACCAGAACCACCGCGATATGGGGACGTTCGTCAGCCAGCGGCTGAGTGAGGGGTTGTCAGTGCCAACCAAGGGGGGCCGTATGGGTCGCCTGCGGCCAACAAGGTGCTGATGGTCGCCTGATTGATCGTACTGCAGTCTCACAGCCAGCGTGCGATGTCGAAATCGGGGCCAAACGGGTTCACAAAGCGCACGCCTTCCAAAACACTTGGATTGAAGTCTTCACTAAAGACCACGGGTACCTGGTTGAGTCGAGCCGTGGCCCAGATTTGAGCGTCATAATAAGGAAGCTGGTGATCACGCATCCCACGCAGTGCTTCCTGGACGATCATCGGGGTCAAGGTGTAGACCGGATACACGCGTAGAAAGCGCTCTACCTGTACCAGGGCGTCCGCCGGGGTCATCGCCGGTCGCAGACGGCGTGTGACGACCGCGCTTAACTCTGCATGGCTTTGGTCGCTGTGCGGGCGGGCCTGCGTCTCTTCCAGAGTGCGTATCACCTGAATCGCTCGTTCTTGTCTGGCCGGCTCTTTT